>JASBTR010000011.1 GCA_030148325.1 Gammaproteobacteria bacterium | reverse complement strand
AGATTAAACACTCTATTCACAGTATTTCCACGCTCATGGTTCGACAAGGCTCTCCTGAGCGAAACCGAAGGGCTCACCACGAACGTGGAAATTCACAAGTGATCTGGTATTTGGAACAGCTATTTAGTCTGAAATGATGCGCTTCGTTTCACTCGGCACATCCTACGAAGATCTAAAATCACCATTAGTAAAGTGGACAGGGCACGAACCCTTGTAGGTGCGCCTTCAGGCGCACACGGAGATCGACATACAGACATAAGCTGCTTCTGCGATACAAAATAGTCTGTACCCTTATCCAGCACCGCGTTCGCATGCATGCGAACCTGCTGAACTGTGGTTAATATTTTTAGCTTGCCCGCGCCGCCCGTTTGCGCTCATGTTCCACCAGCAGTTTCTTGCGCAGGCGAATATTATGCGGCGTGACTTCCACCAGCTCATCGTCATCGATAAATTCCAACGCCTGTTCCAGGGTCTGCCGAATCGGTGGCGTCAGGGTGATGGCTTCGTCAGTACCGGAAGCACGTACGTTAGTCAGCTGCTTGGCCTTGAGCGGGTTGACGACCAGATCGTTACTGCGCGAATGAATACCGATGATCATGCCTTCATAGACCTCATCACCATGACCAATGAATATGCGACCACGTTCCTGCAGGTTAAACAGGGCAAACGCCACCGCCTTGCCCTTGCCGTTGGAAATCAGCACACCGTTGTTGCGCTGACCGTATTCACCCGGCTTGGCCGGGCCATAGTGATCAAACACACTATAAATAAGCCCGCTGCCCTGAGTCGCGGTCATGAATTCAGTCCGAAAACCAATCAACCCACGTGAAGGAATAACGAAGTCCAGACGCACACGCCCATGACCGTCAGGCACCATGTCTTTCAGATCCGCGCCGCGTTCGCCCAGTTTTTCCATGACCGTACCCTGATGCTGCTCTTCCACATCGACGGTGAGCTGCTCAAAGGGTTCTTCTTTCACACCGTTGACTTCATGCACGATCACCTCGGGCCGGGACACACCCAGCTCAAAGCCTTCCCGGCGCATGGTTTCAATGAGGATGGACAGATGCAGTTCGCCACGCCCGGAAACGCGGAATTTGTCGGGCGAATCACCCTCTTCGACCCGCAGCGCGACGTTGTGAATCAGCTCGCGTTCCAGGCGTTCCTGGATATTGCGCGTAGTGATGTACTTGCCATCCTGTCCGGCCAGCGGCGAGTTATTGACCTGGAAGGTCATGCTGATGGTGGGCTCATCCACAGACAACGGCGGTAGTGCTTCGACCGTACCGGGATCGCAAAGGGTGTCGGAAATGTTCAGTTTATCGATGCCGGTAAAGGCGATGATGTCGCCCGCCTGAGCGTTGCCTACTTCCACCCGCTCCAGCCCCAGAAAACCGTAAATCAGCTGGATGCGGCCATTACGCGTTTTGCCCTCGCTGGTGATCACGGTTACCGGTGTATTGGTTTTCAGCTTGCCGCGGGTGATGCGGGCAATGCCAATAACACCGACATAGCTGTTGTAATCCAGTGACGACACCTGCAACTGCAGCGGGCCATCTGCATCCACATCCGGTACCGGCACGTGCTCAACAATGGCCTCGAACAATGGGGTCATATCACCTTCGCGCACGGTTTCTTCCAGCCCGGCATAGCCGTCCAGTCCGGAGGCGTAAATCACCGGAAAATCAAGCTGCTCATCACTTGCGCCCAGGCGGTCAAACAACTCAAAGGTCTGATCCAGCACCCAGTGAGGACGAGCACCGGGGCGATCGATCTTGTTGATCACCACGATCGGCCGCAGCCCCTGTGCCAGCGCCTTCTGGGTCACAAAGCGGGTCTGGGGCATGGGGCCTTCCACCGCGTCGACCAGCAGCAGTACCGAGTCCACCATTGACAGCACGCGCTCTACCTCACCGCCAAAATCAGCATGGCCGGGGGTATCGACGATATTGATGCGGTAGTCCTGCCATTTGATGGCGGTGTTCTTGGACAGAATCGTGATGCCACGCTCCTTCTCCAGCTCGTTGGAATCCATCGCGCGCTCTTCCAATTTGACACGATCATCCAGCGTATTCGACTGCTCAAGCAGCTTGTCGACGAGGGTGGTTTTACCATGGTCAACATGGGCAATAATGGCAATATTTCTAAGATTCTGAATCACAATGCTGCTACTCGATTTTGCTGTTGTTTAGATAAAAACGGGTACGCCCCCCAAGGGGGAGCGTACCCGGAAAAGCCTTTCATTATACCGCATTGCAGGGAATTTGCGACGAAATAAAATCAGGCGGCGTGGGCTTCCTTGGCCTTTTTTGCCTGCTCGGCCTGTTCCTGGTTATAGGCAGCGCCGGACCAGAGCATCTCGTAGGCAATTTCTTCGTTGCCGTTTTCGCACAGCTCGAGGACGGCCTCAAACAGGGGCTGGAAGGTTTCGCTCCGATGGGAGGCCTCGTGTTCCTCGAAACTGCGCCAGAAAGTGGTGATCAGCGCCTCTCGTCCTTTCAACGAGCTTTCCACGGCCTGACCGATGGTTGAGCCTTCATTGGAAATCTGGCCACTGTTGACGGTGACGAAACCACCGATAAAACCGGTGTCCGAATGATAGGTTTTCACATTTTCGCACAGACAGGCGACACGCTCCTGGAGATCATCCAGACTGTATTCCGGTTTAAGCAGCACCCGGTTAACTGTGACCACACCATCTGCAGGGAAATTATTGATTAGGGACATATCGTACCTCCGTATCACCACTATATTAGTAAATATTACTTTACTAATATAGTGGTGTAATCAGAAAAATCAAGAGGGACATAAAAATAATTACGTTCAGACAGGCCGACGCTCAGGATCAAACCGTTCCAGCCGGTAGCCTCGCTGATAGATGGACGACAGACGCCAGCCGTTTTCTTCCGAGATTTTAAGTTTCTTGCGAATACGGCTCATATGCGTATCAACCGTGCGCGTGTTGACGTTGGCATCATAGCCCCACACGGATGAAAGGATGTGATCACGAGACAGCAACTGGCCCATATTTGTGAAAATGAAACATATAAGATTAAATTCCATTTCCGTCAACTTCACCGGTTTCTTGTCCCAGTACACTGCTCTTGATTTCATGTCGATCTGATAGATCCCGTAGTCCAGTATTTCCTGCTGACCGGGTTTGTCCCTGCGCCGCGCGACAGCGCCAATGCGCGCCAGTAGCTCCTTCTGATGTAACGGCTTGACAATGTAATCGTCTGCGCCCAGATCAAGCATGCGAACAATATCATCCTCACGGCTGCGTGCTGTAACAAAAATAATCGGCGTCTTCCAGTCGGGTTGTTTCTGCAACTGCTGCAGAATTTTATCACCATCAATGTCCGGAAGAACCCAGTCCAGCAACACGATGTCAAAGCTATGTTCATGACAGGCGCGAACAAATGCCTCCCCCTGGTCAAACACGGAAACGGTATGGCCAGCCTCTTCAAGCCAGAGCCGAACAAGCTCGGTTACTTCTCCACTATCATCAACAATTGCGACATGCATTATGATATTTTATCTCCCTGTTACTGCACCAGTGCTTAAAGATACAGCATGCAAAATACAAAATACAAATAGCGGAGCTATATTTTTAAACACTCTCGCCTTAACCTTAGTATATGTATTTATTTAGTTTTTTGCGCACTATGCTGATGCATGATCTGCTTTGTTTCTCGCGTTTCCGCATCAAAACAAAGCATACAATTAATTTATAAGGACATTGATAACATTGACGTTCTGACATAAAATTAAACATCCACACGCGCAGTCAAACTGCTAATCACGAACATGAATTCAGCCACCCTCAAGGAACTCTCGCCCCCCGAAGCCTGGGAACTGCTGCAATCCAATCCCCGCGCAATTCTGATCGACATTCGTTCGACCATGGAATTTCTGTTCGTCGGCCATCCGAAAGGGGCTGTGCATCTGCCATGGATTGATGAACCGGACTGGGAAGTAAATCCGCATTTTGTTTCTGAGGCACGTATGCTGATGCTGGGTGGAAAAATCAGCGATATAGAAGAAGGCAGTGCACCAATGATTCTGATCTGCCGCAGCGGCAAACGCTCAAAGGAAGCCGGCAAAGCGCTGATCGAGGCCGGCTTTCAGGATGTCTATCATGTGAATGAAGGCTTTGAGGGCGATCTGGATGAAAATCATCAGCGCGGAACACTGGGCGGCTGGCGCTACCACAAGCTACCCTGGGTACAGTGCTGAAGTCGCTTTTTCTGAGAACATTGCCGGGCGAGCGAAGGAAATGCCCAGGGTGCTTCGCGTGCTCAACCTAAATAACTGTTCCAAAAGGGTGTCCAGATATTATAAAGTAGGATGTGCTGAGTAAAACGAAGCGCATCATTTCAGGCTAAATAGCTGTTCCAAATACCAGTCCACTTTAAGCAATTACCGTTCATCCTGAGCCTGTCGA
>JASBTR010000001.1 GCA_030148325.1 Gammaproteobacteria bacterium | reverse complement strand
TTCAGGCTTTTCTATCAACCACAATTTAACCTTAAGACAAATGAGATTACAGGTGTGGAGGCATTGCTCCGCTGGCAGCACCCCGATCTTGGTATGGTTTTGCCGAATGACTTTATCCCCCTGCTCGAAGAAACAGGCCTGATTAATCAGGTGGGTTACTGGATTGTTTCTACCGCCTGCAGGCAAACTCAGGACTGGCATGAGTCAGGTTTTTCGAATCTGATGATGTCAGTGAATATTTCAGGCAGACAGTTCCATGACAGGGATTTTGTCGGAAAAATTGAGGCATCGATCAACGAGACCGGTGTTTCACCCTCTATGATCGAACTGGAAATAACAGAAAGCATCCTGATGGAGAATCAGCATCGCACGGTTGCTGCGCTCGAGGCGCTGGAAAAAATGGGTTTCAGAATAGCGATTGACGATTTTGGCACAGGTTATTCATCATTTGGTTATTTACGCCGTTTCAGGGTTGATACGCTCAAGGTCGATCAGTCCTTTATTCATGATGTAACTGATAATTCTGATGATGCGGCGATCACCTCAGCGATTATTGCAATGGCGCAAAGCCTGAAACTTAAGGTAATCGCAGAAGGAGTGGAAACACAGCAACAGTTGGCGTTTCTTCGCAAACATGACTGCTATTATGTTCAGGGTTACCTGCTCAGTCGGCCGCTGTCGGCTGATGAGCTAACGCAATTGCTTATGGCGCAACAGGATCAACTCGATAATAAAGCCAGTCGTTGAACCTTGTATTTATGTTCGGCCCCTGTCCCGGCATAGACGGAACCAAATGCAGTTTGGGTTAAGTGAAACGAAGCCCAGCATCGTATGGTAGCGTGTTGGGCTTCGCTGCGCTCAGCCCAACCTACATGATTTTTTCAAAAAATGTTCAAATTTAGTCGAGAGCGGGGCTACTGCCTTTTATCGGAGTCTTTTGCAGTTTGATAAAGGCATGCTGGTTCAGTTCGTGACAATGCTCGCAGGCCTGGCGCATGTTGTTAAATGTTTTCTGGAACGCCCCCCAGTTTTTATTTTCAATTGCATCTTCATAACCGTTAAAGCCATAGTCCAGAAAATTGCGTGCCGTTTCTTTCCGTTTGGGGCGGGTGATCATAAGTGTTTTAAGCAGGCTTTCCATTTCTTCGAGCTGATATTCAGCAAATTCCCACTTGCCCTGTTTTGCCGCCCAGTACAGGTTTTTGTAACGTTCCCCCATCTGGAACATGATGTCTGAAGTGCTGGGAATAACTTTGATAATTTTTTTCAGTTTTTCTTCATCGCTGTCGGACTTGCGCCAGTCAGCACCGTTGGCGTAGCTAATAGTCGTGCTGAGAGTTAACAATAGACAAAGGAAATATTTCATAATAGTTACCATAAGTTATGTTTAATGTTTAGGGTTATGATGGGCCTGCATTTTTTTCTGGCGATTACGGATGTGGCGTATGCCCCAGATCCAGCTGCCGCTGAAAGCAAGAAACAGCATCAGTACGGCGGCGGCATCCATGACATAGATGCCATAGCGTCCGAACAGGCGTCCACTGTGCAGGTCGAGGATGACGCGTTCAAGAGGCAGACCCTGACCGCGATATTTTTCCAGTAAGCGTTGATGCAGGCCGGCGGGAAGATCCTCACTATCGATCCAGACAGTAATCGCTTCAGGCGCATCATGCCAGATGACCAGATCTCGATCGGCGGTATAAACGCCGTGCGCGGCCATCACCGCGACGCGGCCTTCGTCCGTCAGGCCGATGGCGCTCATGCCGGCAGGGATGCCTTCATTGCCACCGAGTTTTTCGATTAGTTCGCCTTGTGGGGTCAGTAACCAGACTTCACTGTCCAGCGCCACCACCAGCATGCCTTCATAATATAAAGCGCCCAGTAGTTTTTCCTGAGTTACGCCCACACCGGTCTGATCCAGAAACAGGCGTTCTCCCCACTGACTGAGCCAGTGATTTTCCACCCGATAGCTGCGAATATTAGCCGGCGCGCGAATACCATACTGATCCAGCAGCCAGTTATTGCTGACATAGCGTGAGTCCAGTTGCAGTTTCCCGGTGTGATTCAGCATCAGTCCGGTAATTGCGAGTATTACTACCAGCAGGGCGGCGCTGACACCGATATAGCGGTGCCAGATATACATGGATCGGAGTTTTTTGATGCGAGGCTTTTTATGGCGGCTCATGCTTTGGGCCTTATGGTTGAGACTGGCGCTGCTGATCCAGATACAGGGCCAGCCGGGCGAGTTTGCGCAGTGCGCGCACGGACAGAGTGGCGCCGGAAATGCCATCGATGCTGTTGCTTAACTGTAAATTTGGCTTCAATGTTGTCTGCTGGAACTGGCGAGTGAAGAAGTCATGGCGTACTTCATCGCCCCGGCTCTCACGAAAAACTAGTACCCGCAGGCGTTCAATTCGGCCTTCATTGATAACAATGCCGACGGTAATAGGGCGTTCCTTACCGATTTCTTCCAGTACCCAGGCGCTGCGTGCACCCCTTGCCCAGTAGCGTACGCGTAGCCGGGAGGGTTTGTGTTGCAGGATCTCCGTGGCGGCCTTGCGGACATCACCGGTGAGCCAGATCAGGGCGGGTTTGGCTACGTCCCCGGCGAAAACTTCACTGAGAAAATCGGCCTGGGTTTGATAGACACCCTTAGCAGCGGCATTGCCAATGCAGCTGATAAAAGCAAGAAAGAGCAGCAGTCGAGTATATTTTTTCATAGCGGTAAAATTAAAAAGCCGGTTTCGCAATCACGAAACCGGCAATTATCCATGAAAACAGTCCGTATTAGAACTGATAGCCAATACCGAGGTTGATGCCGTCAAATTCGTTCTTGCCGACCGGTGTGGACTGGTCCTGATAGTCGACCTTCAGCACCACGTCTTCATGAGGCCAGTAATTGAAACCGACATCGAACTGATCATACTGCGTATCCGTCCCACTGTTGACCTGGTTGTCCCACTGGCTGCTGCGGGCAAAGACGCCGAATTTGGGCGTAAATTTCCAGGAGGGTTCCAGATACCAGCCGCGCTGTGTGTCTGCACCGACTGAGGCCGGGCCGTTGCCAGACAGACTCCAGCTGGCGTATACGCCACGCAGCCTGAACTGGCTCACCTGCCAGTCCACATGGGTGGAGAACAGGGTGGCGCTGCCGGCTGTGGCATCGGTGCTCTGGGTAATGTCGGTCTGTTGCTGGATAGCGGCGCCGACAACCAGCCCGGGTACACCGACCCAGTTCAGACGTGCGGTGGCAGCCAGATCGGAGGCTGGTGCTTCAGCGACACCCTGACGGCCTTTGCGTACAGTATAGTTGTTGCTGGCACCGACCTGCAGACCGGTGTGTACAGCCAGATCATAACTGAAGCTGCCGGCAAAACGCCCGGTCAGGCTGGCGCCGCCTTCGCGCCAGGTGGTGGGAAGAATATATTTTTCTACATTGTTGCGCTCGACGCCGTAGAAAGTGGGGGGTTCGTGGGTTTCGTTGAGCAGCCCCACGGGTACCAGCAGAATACCGGCGCGGGCCGCTGTGTCTGAATTAAGATCGAATTCAAGGAAGGCCTGCTCGATAGCGACTTCACCGCCATTGGTGCCATCCGCAGTGTCTTTGAGTACGGAATGTTCTACTTCGAGTTCTGACCAGAAGCGGATTTTATCGCTGAATTCATGACCCATGAACATGATGAAACGATGAAAATCCATTTCCTTCAGGTTTTCACCGCCGGGTTTTTTGTTGTTCAGGTTGTTGTAATGCATTTCACCATAGGCGCCAATGGTGGTTTTACCCTTGCCGCCGTGAATGCCAAAGGTGCGGTCACGGAGCGTGCCTTCGCCACCCGCACCGTGGTCGTGAATCGTAGTGGTATCCGTCGCGCCGGCTGCGGAAGGCGTTTCCAGCATTTCGGCGGTCGCATCCAGTCGCTCCAGAATGAGCTTGTTCTGGGCTTTGAGTGCGTCAATTTCCTGTTGCAGGGCATTATTGTCGGCCTGCGCCAGCGTTGGCAGGCTGAGTGCGCCTGCGATGATTACGGAGAGTGTACATTTACGCATGATTATAAACCTCGTCATTTATATTTTGGACGCACTATAGCAAACTTGATTCTAAATGCAAACAATTATCAATTAGAATTGGTCTGACTGGATGATTCGGCCGGGTTTCAGCGGTGGGAGATGATGCCACGCTCGTTGGCCTCGATAAACTCGATGATATGGGCCACCTCGGACGTGGGATTGGAGGTCTTTAATTTTGCCAGCGCCTGCTGCAGCTTCATGCCTGACTGGTAAATCACCTGATAAGCCTGTTTGATAGCCTGGCGCTGGGCGCTGCTGAAACCGGCACGGCGCAGGCCGACGACATTCAGGCCAACGGCGTCAGCGCGGTGGCCGTCGGCTGTCAGGTAGGGGGGAATATCCTGCGCCACGCCAGTCATGCCGGAAATCATGGCGTAGGCGCCAATGCGGCAGAACTGGTGGATGGCGGTATGGCCAGAGAGAAAACAATGGTGTTCCATTTCC
>JASBTR010000209.1 GCA_030148325.1 Gammaproteobacteria bacterium | reverse complement strand
ACGATCTGGGCGCAGACTCGCTGGATACCGTAGAGCTGGTAATGGCTCTGGAAGAAGAATTTGAAACTGAAATCCCGGATGAGGATGCAGAGAAAATTACCACCGTCCAGGAAGCTATCGACTACATCAATTCGCATAGCTGATTTCGCGAGAGTAATTCAATATCAGGCCGCGCCGCAGTTATCTGTGGCGCGGCCTTATCTATTTTTACAAAAACGGATTAAAGGCAGATGGCAAAGCGTCGCATTGTAGTGACTGGTATGGGTATGGTCTCGCCACTGGGACTGGATGTAAAAACATCCTGGGACAATATCCTCGCAGGCAAAAGCGGAATCAGCATGATTACCGAATTTGACGCGAGCGAGTTTTCCACTCGCTTTGGTGGCGCAGTAAAAGACTTTGATGTCAGTACCGTGCTTTCAGCCAAAGAAGCCAAAAAAATGGATCCCTTTATCCATTACGGTCTGGCTGCTGCAAAAGAAGCCATCGAGGACGCCGGTCTGGAAGTCACGGACGCCAATGCCGAGCGCATCGGCGTGGCCATTGGTTCCGGCATCGGCGGTCTGCCGGGCATTGAGAAAGGCCACAACGCCTACCTCAAGGGCGGCCCGCGGAGAATCTCTCCCTTCTTCATTCCCAGTAACATCATCAACATGATCTCGGGCAACCTGTCGATCATGTACGGTTTGAAGGGGCCGAACATCGCCCTGGTGACGGCCTGCGCGACGGCCACCCATAGCATCGGCGATGCCGCGAGAATCATCGAATACGGCGATGCCGATGTGATGATTGCCGGTGGCGCAGAGAAAGCAACCGGTCCTACGGCGCTGGGCGGCTTTGCCGCGGCGCGCGCGCTGTCCAGCCGCAACGATGATCCCCAGACCGCCAGTCGTCCCTGGGATGTTGATCGGGACGGCTTTGTCCTCAGTGATGGCGCCGGCGTGGTAGTGCTGGAAGAGTATGAATACGCGAAAAAACGCGGCGCAAAAATTTATGCCGAGATCACAGGTTATGGCATGAGCGGCGACGCCTATCACATGACCATGCCTTCTATAGGCGGCGAAGGCGCAAAGCGCTGCATGCAGGTGGCGATGAAAAACGCCGGTGTTAATCCTGAGTCAGTAAATTACATCAATGCGCATGGCACCTCGACCCCGGCCGGTGACAAGGCTGAAGTGGATGCGGTCAAAGGCGCGTTTGGCGATCACGCCTACAAACTGGCGATGAGTTCCACCAAGTCCATGACCGGCCACGCTCTGGGTGCGGCAGGTGGACTGGAGGCTATTTTCACCATCCTCTGTATTCGCGATCAGGTTGCCTCACCGACGATAAATATCTTTAACCAGGATCCGGAATGCGACCTGGATTTCGTGCCGGATAGCGCGCGGGAAATGAAAATAGACGTTGCCCTGTCCAACTCCTTCGGCTTTGGTGGCACCAATGGCACGCTGGTATTCAGTAAACTGGGTTAGCGTGAGAAAACAGGTAGGTTGGGTTTCACTGCGCTGTACCTCTACTGGTCTTAATCCATAAAGGTTTGCATTAAACGTTCTCTGCGTTAATTATCCATGTTTATGGATGGGCTCTAACTATGCTGTTAGTTCAACGACGATCCGGTCTTTCTGATCTGTCTGCCATCCAGCAGTCCAATTCCGAACGTTATCCCTTTCTGTTACAAAGCAGCGCCAGTGGTGGTGAGGCGGCGAATGCGCGTTACGATATATTGTTCGCCTTTCCCGGCCAACGCCTGCGACTGAACGCGGACGGCGGTCTTGAAGGCCGACATGCCGGTGAGCAACATGACTTTCTTGCCGCACTGGATAACTGGTGGCGACGGGAATCGATCTGCTGTGAATCAGACGATTCGTCGTTGCCGTTTCAGGGTGGCTGGTTCCTGTATCTGGCTTATGAACTGGCGGGCCAGATTGAAACGCGCCTGCGTCTGCCGTCGGTACCAGCCGGTCAGCCTGTCGCTGAGGCTGTGCGTATTCCCGCCGCCATTATTAATGATCGCCTGAAAAATGAAACGCTGTTATTTACCGAGGCCAGTGATGCGAAGCGAATGAATACGCTGCTGGCCGATCGGGATCGCGCTGCCACTGAAGCTATCGGCAGTAGCGTGGATGACAGTGAAAGCATCACGATGCGGGCTGATCCCGAGTCCCGCTATTTACAACATACACAACGCGTCAAACGCTACATTTATGAAGGCGATGTATTTCAGGTTAACCTGTCTCGTAAATGGCAGGCACAAACAACGCCCAGACTTGACGCGACCGTTCTTTACCGGCATCTGTGTCAACAGAACCCCGCGCCGTTTTCCGGTCTTGCGCATCTGCAGGGTTTGACGGTAATCAGCTCTTCGCCGGAGCGGCTGGTCAGAGTGCGTGGTCGCCGGGTGGAAACCCGGCCGATTGCCGGCACCCGGCCACGCCATGCAAACAGTGGCCATGATCAGGCGCTGAAATCCGAATTGATTGCGCATCCGAAAGAGCGCGCCGAACATATCATGTTGATTGATCTTGAGCGCAACGATCTGGGCCGAATCTGTCAGCCCGGCAGTATCGAAGTCGATGAACTGATGGCGATGGAATCCTATGCCCATGTGCATCATATTGTTTCCAATGTCTGCGGACGGTTGCGTGAAGATGTCTCCCCCGCGCAGGTGATTCGCGCGGTCTTTCCCGGCGGCACGATCACCGGCTGTCCCAAGGAGCGCTGTATGGCGATCATTGCCGAACTGGAACAGGAAGCGCGCGGCGCCTATACCGGAGCGATGGGCTATCTTAATCTCAACGGTGACATGGATCTGAATATTCTGATTCGTACTATTACCATAGATGAAGATCATATAACGCTGCGCGCCGGCGCCGGGCTGGTGGCCGATTCAGATGCGCAAAAGGAACTGCAGGAAACCGCACACAAGGCACGTGGCATGTTGCTGGCCATCGAGGCACAGGCATGAATATCCTGATCAACGGACAGTCGGCTGACAGCATCAGCGTGCTGGATCGCGGCCTTCAGTACGGCGATGGTCTGTTTGAAACCATGGCGGTAATCGATGGTGCCTGTCCGTTCTGGAATGCGCACATGCAGCGCCTGCAGCAGGGTTGCGAGCGGCTGCAACTGCCTGTTCCGGAGAGTTCACTTTTGCAGGCCGAAGCAGACGCGCTTGTCCGGCATGAAAAGCGTGCGGTGCTGAAGTTGATCTTGAGCCGTGGCGAAGGCGGGCGAGGTTATCGTTATCCTGATCCCATACAGCCCAGCCGTATATTTATACGTCATCCCTGGCCGGACTATCCGCAACAGAACCGGCGGGAAGGGGTGCATGTTCGGTTTTGCAGCACTACTCTGGCGCGGCAACCGGCCCTGGCAGGACTCAAGCATCTCAATCGCCTGGAACAGGTGCTGGCGCGCAACGAATGGCAGGAGGCGCAGATTGCCGAAGGCCTGATGCTGGATGAAAACGGAAACGTGATCGAAGGCACGATGAGTAACCTGTTTATGGTGCAAAATGATATTCTCTATACACCTGATTTGTCTGCCTGTGGGGTGGCCGGTATTATGCGAGAGACTATTCTCGAACTCGCCCGCAACGCGGATATGGCAGTCCGAGTTACGAATATAACAAAAGACCATCTGTGTGAGGCCGATGAGATTTTTCTTACTAACAGCCTTATCGGCATCTGGCCGGTGAACAGGCTGGAAGGACAGACATTTGCCGTGGGCGAAATCAGCCGCCGTCTGCAGATGTTGATCAACAGGGACTACCCGCGTATTTATGTCTAAACTGTTTTACAGATTGCTTGCTCTGCTTGTTCTGGCCGTGACCGTTGGCGGTGGCTGGCTGTGGAATGATTACCGGCTTTTTTTGCAGACGCCGATGACCGATACCGCGCTCAACTACAGCCTGGAACCCGGCGCGAACCTCACCCGTGTGGCGCGTGATCTAGCGCAACAGGGCCTGCTGGACAAGCCGCGCTATTTGCTCTGGTATGCACGGCTGCAGGGGAATGCCGATCGTATTGGCGCAGGTGAATACCGAATCAGCGCGGGTGCGACGCCGGCGGAATTTTACCAGCAGCTTGTCGATGGCAAGGTGGTGCAGCATGCGCTAACCATCGTCGAGGGCTGGACCTTCCGGCAGATGATGGATGCGCTCAATGCCCATCCACAGATAAAGCACACTTTAAACGACGCAACCGATGCCGAGATCATGGCCGCCATCGGTCACCCGGATCAACACCCGGAAGGCCGCTTTCTACCCGATACCTGGCATTTCCCCCGCGGCATCAGCGATGTGGACTTTCTTCGCCGCGCCTATACGGCAATGGAAACCTATCTGACGCAGGAATGGGAGAAGCGAGCCGTGGGCCTGCCACTGAAAAGTCCTTATGAAGCCCTGATTCTGGCCTCCATCGTCGAAAAGGAAACCGGGCTGGCCAGTGAGC
>JASBTR010000206.1 GCA_030148325.1 Gammaproteobacteria bacterium | reverse complement strand
TGATTGATATATGACGGACTGAAAGTGAATAGTGTATGATGGTGATTTTTCACGCATCTTCTCCAAAATTATTATTTATTTTTCCGGATTGAGATTTATGGAACTAAACAGTCTGAGCGCAGTATCCCCTATTGATGGTCGTTATGGTAGTAAAACTGACACATTGCGCCCAATTTTCAGTGAGTACGGTCTAATTCGTCACCGCGTCCTGGTCGAGGTACGCTGGTTGCAGCATCTCGCCGCTTCAACGCAAATCAGCGAAGTCCCCGCGTTTTCCGCTCACGCCCAGTCAGTGCTGGATAATATAGTCGAGCAGTTTTCACTCGAAGACGCCCAACGGGTCAAAAATATCGAGCGCAGCACTAATCACGATGTCAAAGCCGTGGAATATTTTCTTAAGGAAAAGATCAGTGGCAACGCCGAACTGGAGAAAGTCAGCGAATTCATTCACTTCGCCTGTACCTCAGAGGATATCAATAACCTGTCTCACGCCCTGATGCTCACTGAGGCGCGTAACCAGATTATCCTTGACCAGCTGGATGAGCTGATCGACAGCATCCGCACGATGGCGCACGACTATGCCGCTATCCCCATGCTCTCTCACACCCACGGCCAGCCCGCCTCGCCCACTACGGTCGGTAAGGAAATGGCCAACGTGGTTGCCCGTCTGCAACGCCAGCGCCAGCAGATCGCCGCCGTCGAAATACTGGGCAAAATCAACGGTGCGGTCGGCAACTATAACGCCCACCTGAGCGCCTATCCTGAAATCGACTGGCCGGCTTTTGCCCGCGACTTTGTCACTTCACTGGGGCTGAGCTGGAACCCTTACACTATCCAGATTGAACCTCATGACTATATCGCTGAACTGTTCGACGCCCTGGCTCGCTTCAATACCATTCTGCTGGACTTCAACCGCGACATCTGGACCTATATTTCCATGGGCTACTTCAAACAGAAGACCGTTGCCGGCGAAGTCGGCTCTTCCACCATGCCGCACAAGGTCAACCCGATTGATTTTGAAAACTCCGAAGGAAACCTGGGACTGGCCAACGCTATTTTCGGCCATCTGGCGGCCAAGCTTCCGGTATCGCGTATGCAGCGAGATCTGACCGATTCCACCGTACTACGCAATCTGGGCGTGGGCATCGCCCATTCGCTGATTGCCTGGCAATCTACTCTGCGTGGCATCAATAAGCTGGAAGTCAACGAAGCACGCCTGGCGGCACATCTGGATGAAAACCAGGAGGTGCTGGCCGAACCGGTACAGACCGTGATGCGCCGTTACGGGATTGAAAAACCGTACGAAAAGCTCAAGGAGCTGACCCGCGGCCAGCGTATCGATGCTGCAGCCATGCAGGCGTTTATTGAAAAGCTGGATATACCTGAAACAGCCAAACAGCAACTGCTGGCGCTGACGCCGGCCAGCTATATCGGTAATGCTGTGCAGCAGGCTAAAGATATCTAACCTGTGATCCGATAATTACCCTGTCACGATTGGTGGTTTTCGTTCCCTATAAATAAACAGGTCAGCCTTACGGATGTTGCAGAAATCAAAAAACCGAACCAGCCCGATCAGCTACGCGTCTTTCAGGAAAACAAATCCCTTCGGTGAACTGACAGAACAACAGTTTCTCAGCGATTACTGGCACAAGAAACCACTGCTGATCCGTCAGGCATTTCCTGGCTTTTCCACCCCGATCAATCCGGACGAACTCGCCGGCCTGGCCTGCGAGGAAGAAGTCGAATCCCGTCTGGTACTGGAAAAAGACGGTCCCACACCCTGGACGCTGGAACACGGCCCCTTTACTGAAGATCGCTTTGCCAGATTGCCAGAAACCCACTGGACCCTGCTGGTTCAGGAAGCCAACCGCTACATCCCGGAGCTGGCGCTGCTCAGGGGCGCTTTTGATTTTATTCCCCACTGGCGTAACGACGATGTCATGGTCAGCTATGCGCCAGTACATGGTTCGGTCGGCCCCCATGTCGATCAATATGATGTTTTCCTGTTACAGGGGCTGGGCCGCCGCCGCTGGATGATCAACCCTGATCCTGTTGATGCCAACAACCTGCTGCCGGATACCGAGCTTAAAATCATGCAGGACTTCAGCGCCTGCGAAGAATGGATACTGGAGCCGGGTGACATGCTCTATCTGCCACCGGGCGTGGCCCATTATGGGATTGCCCTCGACGAATGCATGACCTTTTCCATTGGTTTTCGTGCACCCAGCCACGCAGAAATTCTCAGCAGTTTCATCGATGATCTGGTTCCCGATCTGGCTGACAGCCTCCGCTATGCTGACGGGGATCTACAGATCCAGAAAAATCCGGGAGAAATTACCGCCCGGACTCTGACCGGGGTACACAACATCCTGCAACAGGCCCTGTCCGACAGTAGCCGCATTAATCGCTGGTTTGGCCGCTACATCACCGAACCCCAACACAACGAGCTGCCAGAAGAGCGTGAATCTCATCTCAGCCCGGCAGAATTCAGGACGCAGCTTGAACAAACAGGCTGGCTGATACGAAGCGAATATTCCCGCTTCGCGTTTATTCAGGAAAACGAACATGTGTACCTGTTTATCGACGGTCAGGAATATGATCTTCTGCCCAGCTGGATCTACATTGCCCAGCTGATCTGCAACCACCGTCATCTAAAACTGGAAATGCTGCAATCCTGGCTGGATGACAATGTTTTTATCGAACTGTTCTGCGCCCTTTACAACCATGCCAAATTCGAATTTCCTGACGCATCATGGATACCATTGAAATAAAGCGCGTCTCCTTCATTCGCGACTTTGCCGGCTTCTGCTATATCCGCAAGCAGGTCTTTATCAAGGAACAGGGTGTCCCCTCTGATCTTGAATGGGATGGTCTGGATCAGGATGCTGTCCACCTGCTGGCTGTCACCCCCACACAACAGGCTGTCGGCACCGTTCGCATATTGAATGACGGTCATATTGGACGTATGGCTGTTCTTGATGAATGGCGTAATCAGGGGATTGGCCGCCAATTGCTGAAACAGATCCTCGAGGTTGCCCGCCAGCTTGGGCTGGAACAGGTGTTTCTCGCCGCCCAGACCACGGCGGTTGACTTCTACAGCCGCTACGGCTTTATCCCTGAGGGCAAGGTGTTTATGGATGCCGGCATTGCTCATCGCAACATGCGCCTCATACTGCGCAAATAAGAACTCGTTATTCACATGGAGATTGATTCAGGCAAGCTCAGACTGGCTGTTGATAGCGACAAATACAAACTAAACACCCGCGCCGAGAACTATCGTGTTTTCCTGCAAATGCTGCAACAGTCCGGCAACTGCGTTGATATTTTCAGTCTCCATCTGGATCATAAACTCTATGACAGACCGGAAATCATCTCACAATTTCAGCGCCTCGTACGCCACAACCCGCATGCACGCATCCGGCTATTGTTACGTAATCCCCGACACCTGGTTACAAACGGACACCGCATGATCGAATTCTCCCGCCGCCTGAGCAGCTATATCGAAATACGGCAGCTGGCCGAGAGCTGCTATGAGCATCTCGAATGCTTCAGCCTGTTTGACAACCGAGGCATACTCTACCGCGCCAATGCCGAACAATTTGAGGGCTGGTTTAGTTTTAATGCGCCAGTTCGTGTAAAATCAGAGACCGTGTTTTTTAACGAAGCCTGGGACATCAGTCTACCCTGCCAGGAGACGCGCCGGCTTTATCTGTAGTTCACCGGAAAACAAATACTATGCCGCGGCCATTGTTGCTGATTTTACTGTTACTCGCCTGTCTGTCACCGGCTTCACCGGTTCTGGCGGATGCCGCCATGCACATGGAAACGTTCACTCTGCGCCACCGTCCGGCAAACGATCTACTGCCGCTGGTCAAACCCTTTCTAAACCCTGAGGGCGCCATCACAGGACAGGGCTACAAACTTTTCGTCAAATCCACCGGTTCCAACCTCGAGCAAATCAGCCAGATTATCGCCGATCTGGATGTCGCCCTGAAGCGCCTACGCATCTCCATTTCCACCGATGCCGGCGCTTTCGATGAACAGGAAAAGCTACAGACTCATGCCCATTCCGAAGCCACACAAAACAGCGACAGTCCCGGGGTACAGAAAATCATCATTAACAAAGGCCCGCAACACAAAATCACAACCCGGGTCTACAGCACGGCGCAACGTAGTCGTCAACCTGCCGTCCAGCATGTGCAACTACTCGAAGGCCAGTGGGCCTCCATCAATACCGGACGCGCTATTCCCATCGCCGACCGACGGCTCAATTCTGACGGCACGGTGACCGAGACCATTCGCTATCGCAATGTCAGCTCCGGCTTCAAAGTGCGCGCCCATATCAATGGCGATAACGTTTATCTGACCCTGCGCCCCAGACAGGAAGAACTCAGCCAGCAGGGTGGCGGCAATATCGTCGTCCAGAATATCGATACCAACCTCACCGTAAAACTCGGCCAGTGGACTGAAATCGGCGGTACTCAGCAGCTGCAGAAAAAAACAGAAAAGGGGATTCTCTACAGCACCCGCCGCAAACAGGAAAGCGAGCGTCGAATATTTATCAAGGTTGAGCTGGTTGACTGAACGGTGAGTCTCTGTCCATGAACACAGAGATAATAAATTAGAGTCCACCCATAAACATGGATAATTAACGCAGAGAACGCGGAGGCGCGAAGACGCAGAGATTGAATGATTTTGATTATTAATCTCTTTGGGTTTAATTCCCCGCAGCTTGCTGTAATTAATATTGTTCCTTCGACTAATACCCCATTGCTTGCTGCGAGGTTATTTATTAAATTTTTTTCTTTGCGCCTCTGCGCCTCCGCGTTCTCTGCGTTTAACCCAACCCTTTATTGATAAAGACTAAATTAACTGATAGAAAATACCGTGCAAACTGATTCCCCTGTTCATTACGCCATCATCCCCGTTTCTCCCGAAGCGCATCTCTACGAAGTCCGCTGCCGGATAAAAACCCCCGATCCCGCCGGTCAGCATCTCAGCCTGCCCGCCTGGATTCCCGGCAGTTACATGATTCGGGACTTTGCCAAAAATGTGGTTCAGCTCTCGGCAAAGACTGAAAGCGGACAGGCACTGACAGGCACACGCCATGATAAAAGCACCTGGGCCATCGAAGCCTGTAGTGAAGGAATCATCGTTACTTATCAGATCTATGCCTGGGATCTGTCTGTGCGCAGCGCGCATCTGGACAACACGCATGCCTATTTCAATGGCACCAGCGTCTTTTTGCAGGTGCTCGGCCAGGAAGATCAGACCTGCTCGGTAGAACTTTCGCCCCCTCACGGCCAGGACTATGTAAACTGGCGCGTGGCCACCAGCCTGCATGCCCGGGACATAAATGAAAGCGGCTTCGGCCTGTATCAATCTGATGATTACGATGATCTGATCGACCACCCGGTTGAAATGGGCGAGTTCACGCGAGCCACTTTCAAGGCCGGCGGCATCCCCCATGAGATTGTCATCAGTGGCCGACACAATGCTGACATGGCGCGCCTGTGCCGGGATCTGGGCCGCATCTGCGAACAGCACATCCGTCTGTTTGGCGAACTGCCGGCGATTGAACGCTACGTATTTCTGGTAATGGTAGTGGGTGAAGGCTATGGCGGACTGGAACATCGCGCCTCCACCAGCCTGCTTTGCAGCCGTGATGATCTGCCGCGCGAAGGTGAAAAAGACATCAGCGACAACTACCGCAGCTTCCTCGGTCTCTGCAGCCATGAATATTTCCATACCTGGAACATCAAGCGCATCAAACCGGCAGTATTCTTCCCTTACGATCTCAGACAGGAAAGCCATACCCGGCAACTCTGGGCATTTGAAGGCATCACGTCCTACTACGACGATCTGGCCCTGCTGCGAACAGGACTCATCACCCTGGACAGTTACCTTGAGCTACTGGGACAAACCACCACCCGGGTCTGGCGCGGACAGGGACGCTTCTGCCAGAGCGTAGCAGATTCCAGCTTCGATGCCTGGACAAAATTCTATAAACAGGATGAAAACGCGCCCAATGCCATTGTCAGTTATTACGCCAAGGGCGCCCTGCTCGCTCTGGCGCTGGATATGCACCTGCGCCAGCTCAGCCACAATCAGACCTCACTGGATGATCTTATGCGCCTGCTATGGAAAGAATATGGCAAACCCGGCAAGGGACTGAAGGAAGGCGAAATAGAAACACTGGCCGCCGAACTGGTTGACCAGGATATGTCTGATTTTTTCCGGCGCTACCTCTATGGCGCCGAAGATCTGCCGCTGAACGAACTCCTGTCCATTATCGGTATTGAATTTAAACTACGCGCCGCGGATGGCCCGGATGACAAGGGCGGAAAACCCGCTTCAGATGAAAATAAAAAAGCAGCGCCCGCCTGGCTGGGCGCCCGCCTTGGCAGCGATCCAGCCGGCGCCAGAATCACCCATGTTTTCAGCCCGTCTCCAGCCATGCAGGCCGGCCTGTCTGCCGGTGATGTCATCATCGCCGTGGATGATCTAAAAACGGACAAACAAAAACTGGAAAAAATGCTGAGTCATTACCAACCCGGCACGCAGCTGCATCTGCACGCCTTTCGTCGAGATGAATTGATGCGCTTTGAAGTCAGCCTGGCTGACGCGCCAGAGGATACCTGTTATTTTCTCCCGGCAGAGGCGGCCAC
>JASBTR010000203.1 GCA_030148325.1 Gammaproteobacteria bacterium | reverse complement strand
TTCATAAACTACTACTTCGCAGCAAGCAGCGGTATACCAAAATGATTAAAAAAACGTACCGTCAATCGGCGACGAGGCGCTGGCGTACTGCCTGCGCGGCATGCGTCCGGCAAGGAAGGCTTCGCGTCCACCTTCAATCGCTTTTTTCATGGCCGAGGCCATGAGAATCGGTTTCTGTGCGGCGGCGATGGCAGTATTCATAAGCACACCATCGCAGCCCAGCTCCATCGCCACGGCAGCATCAGAGGCAGTGCCCACGCCGGCATCCACCAGCACCGGCACCTTCAGTTCTTCGATAATGAAACGGATATTGTAAGGATTGCGTATACCCAGCCCGGAGCCTATGGGTGCGGCCAACGGCATTACCGCGACACAGCCCATCGCTTCCAGCTCTTTGGCAATCAGCAGATCATCGCTGGTATACACCATCACCTTGAAGTCTTCCCTGATCAGCGTTTCTGCCGCCTTCAGCGTTTGTATCACATCAGGAAACAGGGTTTTCTCGTCGCCCAGTACTTCCAGCTTGACCAGATCATGGCCATCCAGTAGCTCGCGCGCCAGTCGACAGGTGCGCACCGCATCTTCAGCGGTATAGCAGCCTGCGGTATTGGGCAGGATGGTATATTTTTCAGGTGGAATGGCTTCCAGCAGGTTGGGCTCGTTAGGGTTCTGGCCGATATTGCTGCGCCGTACCGCCACAGTTACAATCTCGGCGCCGCTGGCTTCGATCGCCAACCGTGTTTCATCCATGTCCCTGTATTTGCCTGTTCCTACCAGCAGGCGTGAGCTATATTCATCGCCGGCAATGACCAACGGTGTATCGTTTGCATTTAAAACTGTCATCAATTTACCTGAAAAATAATCTGCCCCACTGTTAAGCTGCAGGGTATAAGTTGTAGGTTGGTTAAAACAAAGCGAAACCCGTGCAAATGAACGTATTGATGGGTTTCGCTTCGCTCCACCCATCCTACCGTTTTTCGCAGCAAGCCGCAGGGGATTAGATTAAATCATGCCGTTACACCAAAACAGGGATTGTATATGCTTTGCTGACACGTCAGATTAACCCCCACCTACGGCATGGACAATTTCTACTCTGTCACCATCCTGAAAAATATGTTGATCGAAAATGCTGCGCGGGACGATTTCCTCATTAACTTCCATCGCCAGACGCTGCCCCGTCAAACCCATTTGTTCAATGAGCCCACTCGCGTTCAACCCCTCTGGTAGCTCCTGCCCTTGACCATTAACAAAGATTTTCATATTGTTGCTTCCGCGTATTCGTCGGATATAAACCGGTATTTTAATCCCATCTGTACAACCGTTGCCAGCAATGCGCGCTGTCATCCATCCGCGGGTGTAGTTTAATGGTAGAACTTCAGCTTCCCAAGCTGACTACGAGGGTTCGATTCCCTTCACCCGCTCCATCTTTGAAAACCTCTGACCTTTGACATAGTTTACTTGCTGCAATTTACGCGGTAAGGTCGCTATGTTTTTCTTTTTTAAGGTATTGTTGCTCATTCTAGATGCTCGTCAACAGGGATAGTTCAAGGAGAACGAGATAAATTGCAGGATTCAAGCCCCATACCTGCCCGGCTCGCCGGCACCCTCGACGGCCTGTTCCGGGAACGAGTCCGAGTTTCGCCCAACAGGCTCGCCTACAGCCAGTATGATCGCAGCCAGAAAGTCTGGCGTGACTTTAGCTGGGCCGATATGGCGGCCCAGGTTCACCGCTGGCAGGATGCCATTCAGCAGGAAGACCTCAAAACCACAGACCGAGTGGCCCTGCTGCTGCCCAACGGTGTGGACTGGGTTGCCTTCGAACAGGCTGCACTGGGGCTGGGGCTGGTTGTGGTGCCCCTGTATCCAGATGACCGACCTGACAATGTGGCCTACATCCTCGAAGACGCGGGGGTCAAACTGCTGCTGCTCAACGACAATCGACAGTGGCAACGACTGGCGCCCCACATTTCAGAAAACCACAGTCTGCAACGCATTGTTATTCTTAAGGCTGAAACAGGACAACTGGCAGAAGCCACACATGAGCACACCTGCCTGGCAAGCGACTGGCTAAGAGACACGCAACCCGGCAGCCTGCATGAGCGCGGCGGCGGCGGTGACGAACTCGCCACCATTGTCTACACATCAGGCACCACCGGTCGCCCCAAGGGTGTCATGCTGAGCCACCGTAATATTCTCAGCACAGCAGAAAATGTCATCGCTCATTTACAGGTTAATGGCAACCATAAAATACTGTCCTTTCTACCCCTGTCACACATGTTCGAGCGCACCACCAGTTACTACGCAGGCATGATGTACGGTATGCAGATAGCCTTTAACCGCTCTATTCAGCAACTGGCTGATGACATGCTGACCATCCAGCCCACTATACTGATCGCGGTTCCACGTATTTTCGAACGCATCCATGAGCGCATCAACAACCAGATAGCAGGTAAACCAGCCATCGCGCGCAGCCTGTTTCGGCTTGCTATTGCCATCGGCTGGCAACGATTTAAATACCAGCAGGGACGCATCCACTGGCATCCCAGCCTGCTACTCTGGCCACTACTGGACAAACTGGTAGCCCAAAAAGTTCGTGATCGTTTTGGTGGCCGCCTGCAGATGGCCGCCAGTGGTGGGGCTGCTCTGTCACCGGCTGTCGCCCGCATCTTCATCGGCCTGGGCCTGAACCTTCTCCAGGGTTATGGCCTGACCGAAACCAGCCCCATTATTAGCGCCAACACTATCGCTGGAAACGATCCCGCCAGCGTTGGCAACGCTATTCCCGACCTGCAAGTCAAAATCGGCGACAACGATGAACTACTGACCAGGGGCCCCGGCAATATGCTCGGCTACTGGAATAATCACCAGGCCACCAGTGAAATGATCGATCCCGATGGCTGGCTGCACACGGGTGACAAAGCCTGCATCCGCGATGGTTTTATCTATATCACCGGGCGCATCAAGGATATTCTGATTCTCTCAAACGGCGAGAAAATTCCACCCATGGACATGGAATGCGCCATCAGTCTCGAGCCCCTGTTCGAACAGGCGCTGGTGGTCGGCGAAGGCCGCCCCTATCTCACTGCGCTGGTAGTGCTCAATGCACAACACTGGGTTACGCTCGCCAAAGAGCATCAGCTGGATCCCTTTGCCGCCAGCAGCCTGCGCAACAAAATAATTCTGGCCGATCTGCAGCACCGCATCAGCCAGGCCCTGCATGATTTTCCCGGCTATGCGAAGATCCGCCGAGTTCACCCTCTGTTGGAGGAATGGAACATTGAAAATGATCTCATAACGCCCACCCTGAAAATTAAACGCGCTCACGTGCTGGCAAAATATGAAAAGGAAATCGAGGCCATGTATAACTGTTGAAACAACACGCCTATACTTCAGGCTTGTACATACTACCGTCAAGGAACAGCTATAAATGAAGCGATTTCTTACTCTCGGGCTAAAAGTGATCCTGACGCTGATACTGGTCATGGCCCTGGTCCTCATCAGTTTGCCATTCCTTATCGATCCCAATGATTACAGGGACACGATTAGCGAACAGGTCAAAGCGCAGACCGGGCGCACACTGTACATTCCCGGCGAGATCAAACTTTCTATTTTCCCCTGGCTGGGGGCACGCCTGGGAAAAGTCGAACTGGAAAATGCCCCGGGCTTCAGCGATAAACGCTTTGCCCGCATGAATGAAGTCGATGTGCACGTCCAGCTGCTACCGTTGTTGCGTGGTGATATCAAAATCGGCCACCTGACCCTGCGCGGCCTGAGACTGAACCTGCAACGTAACAAGGACGGGCTGGGCAACTGGGAAGATCTGCTGGCCAACACAGGCAAAGGCACAACATCATCAGGCAAACCCGTTCCCACTACAAAACCCGGCACAGCCGCCCCAGCTGCTAAAACACCTCCCGCAACAGCCGAGGCCTCCCCCACCGCCGCACTGGCCGCCCTTTCCATCGAAGGCATCAGTATTCTCAATGCCAGTCTGCACTGGGATGATCAGCAGGCGCAACAGAACTACCAGATTGAAAAACTGGACATGGAAATCGGCCGTGTGTCCCTGAAAGAGGCGATCCCACTAGAGATCGGTTTTAATTTCAACAGCCAGAAACCCGTGGCATCTGCCCGCATTGGCCTGAAAACAAGATTGCGACTGGATCCGGATAAACAGTTCCTGACACTGAACCCTTTCACCAGCAGCATTGATTACATGCTGCCCAAATCTGCAGGCCTGGCTTCAATAAAGGGAACAATCACGCTTTCCAGCCAGCTTCTGCTGGATCTGAAAAAACAGCGGTACACGCTCAAACAACTGACCATACAGAACAAAACCGCATCCAGCCTGCTACCGACCGGCAGGCTTGATGCACATATCGAAAGCAAAAAAGTACGCCTGGATCTGAACAAACAGTCACTTAAAACCGATTTTCTCCTTATCAAAGCCTACGGCCTGGAAATACAGTCACGCCTCAATATTCAGCAATTGCTGGACAGGCCCCGTTACCTCGCCAGCGTGGATCTGACGGAATTCAACCCACGCCAGCTAATGAAGACGCTGGAGATGGAATCCCTGCTGCCCGCTGCTACGGATAAGAAAGTACTGACTCGTGCCCGCCTCGGTCTACGCATCATTGGCGCCACTGATAACCTGTTGCTTAAACCCTTGATCCTGCAACTCGATGACAGCAACCTGCAGGGCTATGTCAGCGTCAATAATTTCAGCCAGCCGGCCGTGCGTTACAAGCTGGTGCTCAATGAAATCAATCTGGATCGCTATCTGCCGCCGCAGACAAAGACCACAGCGCCCGTTACCTCAGGTGCCAGAAGCCCCCTGCCTGCCCGTGCCCAGCTCCCTGCCTCTTCCGCCACAGCAGCAGCCGATAACGTCATTGCGCTACCCCTGAAACTACTGCGCAGCCTCAACATCAATGGCCAGCTCGGTATCGGCAAACTAACGGTGGCCAACCTCCGGCTCAGCAAAATCACGCTTGGCACTGTCGCCAGAGTCGGACAGATCCGACTCAAACCCCTGTCGGCAAAACTCTATCAGGGCAGCTATAACGGGGATATTCGGCTCGATGTACGCCGCAATACCCCGCTGGTCAATCTAAATGAAAATCTGCAAAACGTCGCCATCGGCCCGCTGCTGAAAGATCTGATCGGCGATGACAAAATCCGAGGCAAGGCCAGCATCCGGGCAAAACTGAATTCCCGTTTAGGTAAAGGTGGGCTGGATATAATGGCGGCCAAACGAAGCCTCAACGGCAACCTGAATTTCACCTTTGAAAATGGCGCGCTCAAGGGATTTAACCTGGCCCAGTACGAACGCGAGCTACGCGCCAAACTGAAAAAACAGCCTGCACCGAAAAACAATGCGCCGCTGGAAACCGACTTTGCCCGCATCAGTGGCAGCGCAAAAATCACCAATGGCATCCTGGACAACCGCAACCTTCGCGCCACCCTGCCCCATGCGCGGGTAAAAGGACAGGGCAAGGTCAACCTCGTCAGCGAACAGCTCGACTACCGCCTGGATGTAAAATTCACCTCTGCCGCCACAGGCCAGGGAGGCAAGACCTGGGAACAGATGAACAAGGTTCCGCTACCCATTTACATCAAAGGTCCGTTCACACAGCCTCAGATCGAAGTGGACTACCAGAGCGTACTCAAGGCGCTGGCAAAACAGGAGCTGAAAAAACAGGAACAGAAACTGAAACAAAAAGCCAAAGCGAAACTGGAGCAGAAACTGGAAAAGGAAGAACAAAAGATAAAGCAAAAGGCCAAAGATGCACTGAAAAAATTACTCAGATTTTAACTCCACCCCCGTTATTCAAACTCCTTCTAAATAGGCGTCCCAGCTCTCGTAGGATGTGCTGAGTGAAACGAAGCGCATCATTTCAGACTGGACTCGCGAACGATGCGCTTCGTTTCACTCAGCACATCCTGCTTTATAATATCTGGACACCCTACTGGTCTTCGCGGGATGGGTAAAGTAAAAACGGCATTGTTTATCTGTCCATCTATCTACAGGTATTCAGACCAGTCCCGGCTTCTGTCTCCAAAGGCGAAAAAATGCGGGTTGAGCAGCCCCTCCCTGGTGTTATAGCGCAGGGCCTGCATGCGGGTGTCGGTAATTTTCCCGCCGGCTTCTTCGACAATGATCTGTGCGGCGGCCGTGTCCCACTCGGAAGTAGGCCCGAGGCGGGCATAAAGATCCGCCCTGCCTTCGGCTACCAGACAGGATTTAAGCGCACTACCCATAGGGATAATCTCATAGTCGGATAGATGTGAGATAAACTGCCTGAATTCCTCGCCGTGATGAGAGCGACTGCCGGCAATAACGATTTTTTCGGGGCAGCGCTCACGTACATGAATGGGCCGCACATCGTCTATACCGGATTTTTTGAATGCCCCCAGGCCTTTGGCGGCATAGTAAAGACAGCCGACTACGGGACCGTAGATAGTGCCGACAACCGGTCGATTTCCCTCGATCAGGGCAATATTCACCGAAAATTCACCATTGCGACGAATAAATTCCCGGGTTCCGTCCAGCGGATCGACGAGCCAGTAACGCGGCCAGCGAGCGCGCTCATGAAATGGCAGGGGTTTGCACTCCTCCGAAAGAATGGGAATATCCGGGGTCAGGGCACGCAGGCCTTCATCAATAACCCGGTGCGCGGCAAGGTCGGCTTCTGTAACCGGCGTGTGATCGGATTTTTCTTCCACTGAGAAGCCCTGCTCATACACTTCCATGATACGTCGCCCGGCCTCATAGGCGATCTGCTTCACCGCGGCCAGCAGCGCTTCAATATCCTGTTTATTAGTTAGGCGAGGTGTCATAGGGTAAAAACCATCAGCATGATTTCATTCTGCCAGTAATGCTGCTGTGAAGCACGTTGAATTTTTATATTTTACAGGCGGTTTTGAGCCTGCCTTCGGTTATAATCCCCGACTCAAACAGGAACAGGTTGCATATGCTTGACTGGAACTCTATCGATACGGTTTTGCTGGACATGGACGGCACGCTGCTGGATCTGAATTTTGACAATTATTTCTGGCAGGAACATGTGCCCATTCGCTATGCCGAGAAGTATTCACTTGAAGTGCATGAGGCCAAAGAGACACTGACACCGCGTTTTCGTGAAGCCGAGGGCACCATGGAATGGTACTGCGTCGATTACTGGTCACGCATCCTGGGGCTGGACATTGCCCGCCTCAAAGCGGAGGTGGATCACCTGATTGCCGTTCATCCCCATGTCATCGATTTTCTCGACCACCTGAAACAGCAAAATATTCAGCGGGTGCTGGTCACCAATGCACATCAGAAAAGCCTGATGCTAAAACTGGATCGCACCGATATTCAGCAACACCTGGATCAGATTATTTGCGCACATGATTTTGGCCTGCCCAAAGAAGATACCGGGTTCTGGCGCAAGCTGGAGCAGGAGGTGCATTTTGACAGGAAGCGCAGCCTGCTGGTGGACGATAGCCTGCCCGTACTGCGTTCAGCACAACGCTACGGGATTGCACAATTGCTGGCGGTGCGCAAACCGGACAGCCAGAATCCGGAAAAGGATGTGGAAGAATTTCAGGCGATTTACGATTTCAGCGATATCATGCCTTGATGGGTGGCTAGTAGCTAGTGGCTAGTAGCTAGTAGCTAGTGGCTAAATAGCTGTTCCAAATACCAGTCCACTTTAAGCAATTACCGTTCATCCTGAGCCTGTCGAAGGACAAGCAGATTAAACACTCTATTCACAGTATTTCCACGCTCATGGTTCGACAAGCTCACCACGAACGTGGAAA
>JASBTR010000202.1 GCA_030148325.1 Gammaproteobacteria bacterium | reverse complement strand
GTTCAGTAAAACCGTTCGCCCTGAGCTTGTCGAAGGGTGAACAGCATTAAATATTGCTATTTCAGGCTTTGAGTCATGGTTCGACAAGCTCACCACGAACGTAATTTATATAGTGGACAGGAATTTGGAACAGCTATTTAGATAAATATTCGCCATTTTTAATTGGGTTTTTGTTTGCTGATTATTTGTGGCGCGACATCAAAACAATAGCGTGAATATGTGTCCTGCTTTGGGTTGCAAAATAAATAAGGGCTTCCATGTGTATGGTTCAACATTGTTAACATTTGTTTCTTGGAAGCATGAATTGCTTGCGCGGTTTTATTTATAGTTAAAGAAAAATGTTATGCGGTCGATTAATTTCGCAGGCATAGATGGCAATTGTTGTAAACATAAAAAGTAATATTTTTTTTGTGGGATGATTGATATTCAGATGTTGTTTCTGACAGGAGCGGAAGATGGCGAAAATACTTGCAGTAGATGATTCAGCATCGATGAGGCAGATGGTGAGTTTTACGCTGAAAGGAAAAGGGCACGAGGTTACTGAGGCAGTGGATGGTGTGGATGCGCTTGGTAAGGCTAAAGCGGGAAAATTTGATCTGGTTCTGTCGGACGTTAATATGCCCAACATGGACGGGATTAGCCTGGTAAAGGAATTAAGGAAACTTCCGACATTCAAGTTCACACCAATTCTTATGCTGACAACAGAAAGCACGGGTGACAAAAAACAGGAAGGAAAGTCAGCCGGTGCAACCGGATGGATTGTCAAGCCGTTTAATCCAGAACAATTGCTGGCATCGATAAACAAGGTTCTTGGGTGAATGTATGACTATTGATATGTCTCAGTTTCTTGAGACCTTCTATGAGGAAAGTTTTGAAGGTCTTGAGATAATGGAAACAGAGCTTCTAAATCTTGATCCTGGTACGGCCGACAGCGAGATCATCAACACTATATTCCGCGCTGCTCATTCTATAAAAGGTGGGAGTGGCACCTTTGGCCTGAATGACGTAGCCAATTTTACGCACGTAATGGAAACCCTGCTGGACGAGATGCGTGACGGGCGGCGTGACGTAACCCAGGAAGCAGTAGATATATTGTTAGGCTCTGTTGATGTTCTTAGAGAGATGCTTTCTTCGCTTCGATCAGGGGAAGATGTAGATACGGATCGTGTTGCCAGGGAGAAAAAGGAACTGGATTCTTTATTGGCCGGTTCCAATTCTGTGGAATCGACTATTGCCGAGATGTCTGCAGAAGGTAATTATGGTGAAGAAGGTGCTGAATGGAAAATCATATTCAGACCCTTTCCCAGCCTGTTGCAGACAGGCAACGATCCTGTCCGAATTTTCAGGGAACTGGAATCGCTTGGTAAACTTGATGTTGTTGCAGACACCTCGAAACTACCTTCGTTTGAGCAACTGGTTCCGGAAGACTGTTATATTTCATGGGAGCTTAACCTGAAAGGAAATGCAGGTCGGGATGCAATTGATGAAGTTTTCTCCTGGGTTGAAGGTGACTGTGATCTGGAAATTATCGCTATCAATTCATCCACCAGTGACGGTGAAGGCAAAAATAAAGATGAAGATGTTTCTGCGCCAGATTCTGTGCCGCCGGCCGGAGAGCATGCAAACAGTAGTAAAGCAGAAAAAAGCAGGAAACCAAAATCTACCGAGTCAGGCTCCATACGTGTTGCAATTGATAAAATTGATGATCTCATAAATATGATGGGGGAGCTGGTTATAACCCAGTCGATGCTCAGTCAGCTGGGTAATGCTGAGGAATTTGAAGCCGCCCATGTTGAAAAATTGCGTGATGGACTGGTACAGCTGGAACGCAATACGCGTGAAATGCAGGAAAATATAATGCGTATTCGCATGTTGCCCATCAGTTTCACATTTCAGCGGTTCCCGCGTCTTGTTCATGACCTGAGTGGCAAACTAAACAAGAAAATTGTACTCGAAATGTCAGGGGAACACACTGAACTCGACAAGACGGTGATGGAGAAAATTGGCGATCCGCTTGTTCACCTGGTTAGAAACTCCATTGACCATGGGATTGAATCACCGGAGCAGAGAAAACAGGCGGGCAAGGATGAATTGGGTTTAATAAAGCTTAACGCCTTCCATGAGGGCGGGAATATTGTAATTGAAATCATTGATGATGGAGCAGGTCTGGATCGGGATAAGATTAGAGGTAAGGCCATTCAGAACGGCATCATTAGTGAAGACGAAGTTATAACAGATGATAAGATTTATGAACTAATTTTTAGCCCCGGATTTTCAACGGCGGATGTGGTTAGTGATGTTTCGGGTCGTGGGGTTGGTATGGATGTGGTTCGCCGAAATATCCGTGATCTTGGAGGAACCGTTGAAGTTAGTTCGGAAGCCGGCGTGGGTTCGACCTTCACTATACGCTTGCCATTGACGCTTGCGATCATGGATGGACAATCTGTTTGCGTTGGCAAAGAAATTTATATTATTCCACTGGTGTCTATTGTTGAGTCCGTACAGGTCAGGCCAGGTGAGGTGAAAGGGGTGGCGGGAAAAGCCAGCCTGTATCGGTTGCGAGATGAATATATCCCAATCGTCAGGTTGCATGAGACCTTTTCCATAGACACAGAGTGTAAGCAACTAGAAGACGGATTGCTGGTAGTGGTTGAGGGTGAGGGAGCAAAAATAGCATTGTTTGTGGATGATCTTCTTGGACAACAGCAGGTGGTTATCAAGAGTCTGGAAACTAATTACAAGAAGGTCAATGGTGTATCGGGAGCGACAATCCTGGGCGATGGAACTGTCGCATTGATTATCGATGTAGCAGGTTTGATCAGGCTCTCGAAAGCAGAACAGGATATTAGCAAGAGCGTAGTCGATGATGGCTCGGAAATAGCGGCATGAGGAGATAGTTATGGGATCAACGCAAACAGTTTCTACAGAGCAGGTCAATGTTGATATAGGCGATATGACCGATACCGACCAGTTTCTAACTTTCATGCTGGCAGGTGAAGAATATGGAGTTGACATATTGCGTGTGCAGGAAATTAAAGGCTGGGATGCAGTAACAACAATCCCCAATACACCAGAATACCTTCGTGGCGTGATCAATCTTCGTGGCACAATCGTGCCAATTATTGACATGCGTATTCGTTTTGGGCTTGAAAAACTTGACTATGGGCTCCTGACGGTTGTTATCGTATTGAAAGTCGATTATGGGGAAAAAAGCCGAATAATAGGGATTGTTGTGGATGGGGTTTCGGATGTTTATAACGTTCCGGAAGAGGAAATAAAACCGTCACCAGACTTTGGTAGTGCGGTTGATACCGAGTTTGTCAAAGGTCTGGCGACGATTGAAGACAAAATGGTGATTGTCCTGGATATTGATCAGATGTTCAATTCAGGTGATCTTGAAATAATCGATTCATGTGTAGATAAATAGAAGCAATGACACAGATGTTTACCAGGAGATAGTGTAATGAAAATCAATCAGCCGGTCACAGATCACGAAATTGTTATGGAAGATGGTCAGACCATTGTTTCCAAGACCGATCTTAAAGGCAGTATTACCTATGTTAACCGGTATTTTAAGGATATCAGTGGTTTTACAGAGAAGGAACTGATTGGTAAGAACCATAATATAGTTCGTCACCCGGATATGCCGCCAGCAGCATTTGAGGACCTGTGGAATCATATGAAATCGGGTCGGCCCTGGACAGGAATGGTAAAAAATCGTTGCAAGAACGGTGATTACTACTGGGTAGAAGCGCACGTGACGCCGATACGCCAGAATGGAAGTATCGTTGAATATATGTCGGTACGTTCGAAGCCATCGCGCGAACAGATTACCGCAGCAGAAGCACTATACCGGGATATTAATTCCGGAAAAGCGTCGCTTGCTCCAGAGGGAAAAACAGGAAAGATGGTTGCGGCGCTGTCATCCATGAGGCTGAAACAGAAGTTCGCTGTGCTCATGTTTGTTATTGCACTTATATTCACGCTGCTGGGAGTTTCTCTTTATGACAACATTGATCCGTCAAAAGGCTCGGTGGGGATGTTGGCTGGTGAGCTCGGTGTCGCCTTTTTTGTTCTATTTATTTCTCTCTATATGGCATTGAGTAAAAGCATTCTTAGTCCACTGCGTGACGTCAATCATTATTTTAGGAGAATCACGGAAGGCTATTTTACTGACGCTATCGAAATTAATCGTGGAGATGAACTCGGTGATACGTTGCGTGAAATGAAGTCTATGCAGATAAAGGTTGGCTTTGATATCAACGACGCACGTGAACAGGCTGCTGTGACTCAGCGTATTAAGGTTGCACTTGATAATGTCTCCACCAATGTCATGGTTGCTGATAATGGGGGTAATATCATTTACCTTAATAAGTCAGTTGTTGAGATGATGCAGGATGCAGAGGATGATTTGCGCAAGGATCTTCCTGAATTTTCGGCCAAAGACCTTCTTGGTGCTAATTTCGACAGTTTCCACAAACATCCTGAACACCAGCGTGAAATGATTTCCCGTCTGACTCAGGCATACAGCACCCAGGTCACCATCGGCGGACGCACCTTTAGTCTCGTCGCAAACCCGGTTGTTGATGATGAAGGAGCTCGTTTGGGTACGGCGGTTGAGTGGCAGGATATTACTCAGCAGCTGGATGCCGAGAAACAGGTCGAGAACCTGATTACTGAGGCTATTGCCGGAAAACTTGACGTTCGTATCCAGACTGAGTCTTTCAAGGGATTTATGAGGACTCTGAGTGATGGCATAAATCAATTGATGGATGCCGTGGTGACACCGATTAAGGAAGTCAAGAGGGTTATTGGAAATCTTGCTGAAGGTGATCTTAGCCAGACGATGGAAGGAAACTTCCAGGGTGAGTTTGCAGAATTACGCGATGCGACTAATACGTCTATGACCAACCTGCTCAATATGGTGCAACAGATTCATAGTGCATCTTCCAGTATTTCAACCGGCTCGGGAGAAATTGCCAAGGGCAACATGGATCTGAGTCAGCGCACGGAAGAACAGGCTTCCTCACTGGAAGAAACGGCCTCCAGCATGGAGGAGATGACTTCGACAGTGAAACAGAATGCAGACAATGCACGCCAGGCGAATCAGCTTGCGGTTGCCGGACGAGAGCAGGCGGAACAGGGCGGTGAAGTGGTTGGCAAGGCCGTATCCGCCATGCTTGAGATTAATAATAGCAGCAAGAAAATAGCCGATATCATTAGTGTGATTGATGAAATTGCCTTCCAGACCAACCTGCTGGCCTTGAATGCGGCGGTAGAAGCGGCCCGCGCCGGGGAACAGGGGCGAGGCTTTGCCGTCGTTGCAGGTGAGGTTCGAAATCTTGCGCAACGAAGCGCGGGTGCGGCAAAGGAAATCAAGGATTTGATCGAAGATAGTGTGTCTAAAGTTGAAGAAGGAAGTCAACTAGTTGATCAGTCTGGTAAAGCGCTGGAGGAAATTGTCACTGCTGTAAAGAAAGTCAGTGACATTATTGCCGAGATTGCCGCTGCCAGTCAGGAGCAATCTTCCGGTATTGAACAGGTAAACTCTGCAATTGCACAGATGGATGAAGTGACCCAGCAAAATGCAGCGCTGGTGGAAGAAGCGGCTGCAGCCAGTCAGTCGCTCGATGAACAGGGGCAACGCCTGACCAGCCTGATCGGATTTTTCAAGATCGGAAACGATCAGGAAGTCAATGCAGGTTCTGGAAAGCAGGTTACTGAGCAACGCCCAATAGAACAGCCTGCCCAGACACAGACAAACAGGGATTCGCGACCTGTTGCTGTTGTGAAACCTGATACTGTGGCACCGGTTGCACGTGCGGTTGGTGACAATAGCGAGTGGGAGGAATTTTAAGTCGCTGTTTATTCCTCATGCGTCGCTTAATATTAACGCAGGGAGAAGCATACTATGTTTGAATGGCTCAATGATCTAAAAATCAGCCACAAGTTGTTGCTGATGCTGAGCATCCCATTACTGGGATTGCTGTTTTTTTCTGCCGTTGAGATCAGCGACAAGTGGCTGGAGCTGGATGAAGCGCAGGCAGTACAGGAAACTGTGCTACTGTCACAACATCTGGATGCAGTGGCTCATAACTTTGCCGTGGAGCGCGGCCTGTCGGCGGGTTTCCTGGGTAGCGGGGGCAAACGCTTTGCTCCGGAGCTGCGTGAACAGCGCGTTAAGGCAGATGCTGCTGCAGAGAGTCTACAGGCATGGATGGATGGCGGCATGATGCGATTTTCCGGCGGTGCCGTACGAACGGATCTGGATAAGCTCTTAAGCACGGTTAAGAAGCGCGATGCTATTCGCAGCGCCGTTGACCGGCTGGATAGGAGTAGCGACGCCTTTGCTTATTATTCCGGCTTGAATTCACAAGCCCTGGAACTGGTACAGAAATTGGGGGCGCGCATCAATCAGCTGGAAATTACACGCCAGGCGCGTGCCTATGCTGATTTACTATGGATGAAGGAGCGTGCTGGTCAGGAACGCGGAGCTTTAAATGGTGTGTTCGTCGAAGGGAAAGTGGATGCCGCCAAAGCGAATGCCATTATTGGATACATAGGCGATCAGGATGCCTCTCTCAGAGATTTCCGGCTAACAGCTACGGAGCCCATGGATAAATTCTATGCCAGTAAGATCTCTGGTGAAGTTGTCGACAAAGTTATGGAAATGCGCAGTGTATTTCTGAATAACAGTACCAGGATCAGCTTGTTAAATCAGTTGCAGCGGTTTGCTGGTTATGGGGGACTGATCCATCAGTTCAAGAACTATGTATTGCGTGGCAAAAAAAAATACAGGGAACGTTTTAATCTACTTTATTCCGAGGCTGAAGCAATTATTCAGAAATTGCGCCGATTGCCAGGGATGAATGACAGTGGAATGCGTCACCTTGATGCAATTGAAACGGTATTTCGCGCCTATAAACAGGGATTGTCCAGGGCAGTTGAGTTACACAGGTCCGGAGCCAGCATCAAGGATATCGACGCCGCCATCAAGGTTGATGATGGCCCAGCCCTGCGTGCTATTTCCGCATTGGGAGCTATTTCCGGTGTCAATGCTGGTGACTGGTTTGAGCAGAGTACAGCCCGTATCAAGTTGCTCAAGGAAGTTGCGGACAAGGTCGAGGCGAACCTCGTAGATGAGGCCGATCAGGTGGTGGTTGCGGCGAGAATGGTACTTGCGGCCTACACCATCCTGACATTGATGGTTGTGGTTATCGCCGCATTTCTGGCCTTCATCGTGGGCAGGCGACTTTGTGGTGTGATCACCCGAATTGTAGCGGCTCTGTGCAAGGTTGAAGCGGAAGGCGATTTTGGTGCACGTGCCGCCATTGACGGAAAGGACGAGCTGGGCATCATGGCGGGGGGGCTTAATCGACACATGCAGGCTCTGCAGCAGGCCATTGGCGGCGTGGGCAAGGTTATGACGGCTGCTGCTAACGGTGATTTTGGAGAACGTGTTGAAGCGGACCTCAAGGGCGACCTTGATCGACTTAAGCTGGGTGTGAATACCAGTATGGACGCTGTTCGGACTACCCTGGGTGAAGCTAATGGTGTTATGGGTGCAGTAGCCCAGGGTGATTTTTCCAGGCGTATCGAGGGTGACTTCCAGGGTGAATTCGCCAGCTTCCGAGAAAATGTTAATACGGCGGTGGATAGTCTCGAACGTATGACTAATGCCCTGTCAGGTGTCATGCGGGCAATTGTTGCCGGCAATTTCAAACACCGGATGAGTGAGGGGGTTGAAGGTGGTATTCGAGAGGATGTTGATAGTGCGATGGAGTTGATGGAATCCGTTATCGGTGAGATCAGAAAGGTTATGACGGCAATGGCAGAGGGTGAGCTTGAACAACAGGTAATAGGTAACTATCCCGGCCAACTCACTTTGCTCAAGGATTCGATCAACAGTTCATTGGTTAATCAGCGGCGTGTCGTGACCGAGGTGCGCCAGGCGGTTCAGCAGATTTCAACTGGCGCCAGTGAAATTGCCAGGGGTAATATGGATCTGAGTCAGCGTACAGAAGAGCAGGCTTCCTCACTGGAAGAAACGGCCTCCAGCATGGAGGAGATGACTTCGACAGTGAAACAGAATGCAGACAATGCACGCCAGGCGAATCAGCTTGCGGTTGCCGGACGAGAGCAGGCGGAACAGGGTGGTGAAGTGGTTAGTAAGGCCGTATCCGCCATGCTTGAGATTAACAGTAGTAGCAAGAAAATAGCCGATATCATTAGTGTGATTGATGAAATTGCTTTCCAGACCAACCTGCTGGCACTGAATGCGGCGGTAGAAGCGGCCCGCGCCGGGGAACAGGGGCGGGGCTTTGCCGTTGTCGCAGGTGAGGTTCGAAATCTTGCGCAACGAAGCGCGGGTGCGGCAAAGGAAATCAAGGATCTGATTGAAGACAGTGTGGCCAAGGTTAAGGAAGGAAGCGGGTTGGTTGATCAGTCCGGTAAGGCACTGGACGAAATTGTCACCGCCGTTAAAAAGGTGAGTGACATTATTGCCGAGATTGCCGCTGCCAGTCAGGAGCAATCTTCCGGTATTGAACAGGTAAACTCTGCAATTGCACAGATGGATGAAGTGACCCAGCAAAATGCAGCTCTGGTGGAAGAAGCCGCTGCAGCCAGCCAGTCGCTCGATGAACAGGGACAACGCCTGACCAGCCTGATAGGATTTTTCAAGACGAGAGATGAACTACGGGAGTCCGAATCTGTTACCGAGTCTGATGCTGTTCCCCCAGTTGCACGTGCTGCTGGTGATTATAATGGCTAAATAAGCGTTCCAAAAGGGTTGTAAAGTAGGATGTGCTGAGTGAAACGAAGCGCATCATTTCAGGCTGGATACGCGAACGATGCGCTTCGTTTCACTCAGCATATCCTACGAGATTTTGCGGCGAAAACCGGTAGGATCGGGCTCGCCCGCGAATAGTTTGAGGTTCAGGCAAGCGCTTTCGCGAGCAAGCTCGCTCCTGCAATTTAATACCCCGTCCGCTTGCGGCGAGGTTGTTTATCGTAGAAACATGATGATGAAATTGCCATATGGAACGAAAATGCACTACACCATTGGCTTGAAAATCCAGTGGTTGAGAAAGGAAAATCCAATAAATGAAAGCCCTTAAACAACCAGCCGCCAGTAACAGAGAATTTGTTATGACGGAGAGGGATTTTGAAATCATTCGCAATATTGTTAGTGAACGAACCGGGATAGTGCTTTCGGATGGTAAGCGCGACATGGTATATGGTCGTCTGGCAAGACGATTACGTGTGCTCGGGTTGCCCGGCTTTGGTCAATATTGTGATGTCATCTCCCAGGATGACGGTGAGGAACTTTCTGAATTCATTAATGCAATTACAACAAATTTAACCGCTTTTTTTCGTGAAGCTCATCATTTTGAGTATCTGGAAAAAGAGTTGTTGCCGTTCATCATGGAAAATAAAAAAGAACGAAAAATACGAATCTGGTCAGCAGGATGTTCCTCTGGTGAAGAACCCTATTCTATTGCTATGGTTGTACGAGAAAACGTACCTAAAGACTGGGATGTAAAGATACTGGCGACGGATCTTGATACCAACATGGTTAATAAAGCCAGTCTGGGTATTTACGATGAGAAAAGAGTCAGCGGCATAGATAAAAAACGATTAAAACGCTGGATAAGAAGAGGCAGAGGAAATAATTCAGGGATGATACGTATGTCTGATGAACTGCGGGGAATTATCACTTTCAACCAGCTAAATCTTATGCATAGCTGGCCGTTCAGAGGGCCATTTGACTTTATCTTTTGTCGAAATGTGGTGATTTATTTTAATAAGGATACCCAGCGTATACTGTTTAATCGATTTGCTGATTTTCTGCAAGATGGAGCGCACATGTTTATAGGGCACTCTGAATCAATGTTTAATGTGTGTGATAGATTTAGGTTGCTAGGGAAAACCATTTATAGGAAACAGGGAATTTGAGATGTTGAACGAAGCCGTATTAGCCATGCCGGAAATGAAAGCCTGCGTCAGCGGGTTTGAGCATATTAAGCGATACTGGGATAAAGCTAATAATGTCTATACCGCAAAGATACTGCCCGGCGAGTATTATGTAACCATAAATGACGAGTCGATTGTTACGGTTCTCGGGTCCTGTGTCTCAGCCTGTATTCGTGATCGCGTATTTGGTGTGGGCGGAATGAATCACTTTATGTTACCGGAAGATTCGAGTTCTGGAGAAGGGAGCTGGGCCATGGGTGGAAAGGCGGCGCGGTTCGGTGGTTTTGCCATGGAACAAATGATAAATGACATTCTTAAAAATGGAGGATTACGAAAAAATCTTGAAGTTAAAATATTTGGTGGTGGGAAGGTAATAAAAAATATGAGCACAATGGATGTTGGCCAGAGAAATATAAATTTCGTAAAAGATTATATTAAAACCGAAGGTTTAACCTTGTTGTCAGAAGATGTGGGGAACATATATCCGCGCAAGGTAATATATTTTCCTGCAACCGGAAGAGTCAGGGTTAAAAATCTGCGTAACATGCATAACAATACTGTTATCGAGCGCGAGATTAAATATCGCACTAAAATTATTGAGAAGCCTGTTACGGGCGATGTTGAACTTTTCTGAGAAAAATATAAATGAAGAAAATAAAAGTTCTGATTGTGGATGATTCTGCCCTGGTGCGGCAGGTTCTTACAGAGATATTTAACAGCGATGCCCGATTTGATGTAGTTGGTACAGCTCAGGACCCCTATATCGCCAGAGATAAAATAAAGCAACTTAATCCTGATGTTTTGACACTGGATGTCGAAATGCCGCGCATGGATGGAGTAACATTTTTACAGAATCTTATGCGTCTTCGTCCCATGCCGGTAGTTATGATTTCTTCCCTAACCGAGCAGGGCGCCGACATTACTCTGCAGGCTCTGGAGTCCGGCGCTATTGATTTTGTACCAAAGCCGAAAATTTCTGTGGCGGATGGGCTGGAGGAATATGCCAGTGAAATACTTGATAAGGTGTACGCTGCTGCTGCGGTTGATGTCACTTCGATATCTGAACGGATAATCAGGCGTAATTCTTCCGACACTATAAAAACGGTCGATCCAAAACTCAGTGCTGATGCGGTTCTTAGTAAAAATGCCGGTGTCAGACAGTTTAAGACTACTGACAAAATTATTGCCCTGGGTGCTTCAACAGGGGGTACAGAGGCGATTCGGGATGTGCTTGAATTGATGCCACCCGATGCACCGGGGATTGTCATCAGCCAGCATATTCCTGCCGCTTTTAGCGGGCCATTCTCCAGGCGTATGGATGGTGTATCGGCAATGACGGTGGTTGAAGCCAGTGATGGACAGCAGATTCTTCCGGGGCATGTCTATATTGCGCCGGGCAGCCATCATTTAATTGTCGAGCGAAGTGGTGCGCGCTATATATGCAGATTGAATGATGGTCCACCTGTAAACCGCCATAAACCAAGTGTTGATGTAATGTTCCGATCGGTTGCTCAGAATGTCGGTCCAAATGCGATAGGTGTGCTCCTGACCGGTATGGGAGATGATGGCGCAAGGGGATTACTCGAGCTGAAAGAAAATGGTGCACCGACAGTGATTCAGGATGAAAAAACCAGTGTGGTCTGGGGTATGCCGGGAGAAGCAGCAAAACTGGGGGCGGCAGATGAAGAACTTCCCCTGCAAAAAATTTCTCAGCATCTGGTATCGCTGGCAAAAGATTAAATGCGGGGGTAATTTATTCCCAACAGTAATTTTCGTGGGATAAGTCACTGCAATGGTGACAACAACCTTGCGCTGCGAACCGCCAATCGGTACCAGAAGGGTTTCTGTCTGTATTCATCGACACTAACCTGGGTGGCATGACTGAAGTCTTCCTTCAACATAGTTTCCACTTGCTGACAAAATTTCCCGTCCAGCACCATAATAGTAATTTCAAAGTTTATTCTGAAAGAACGGTTGTCAAGGTTGGCGGTGCCGACAGTAGCATAGTCATTGTCAATGAGCATAACTTTCTGATGAAGAAAACCTTTCTGATAGCGGTAAATCTTAACGCCGGCCTGTTCAGCCTGCTCATAGTAAGACCAGGATGACAGGTATACCAGTAAGTGATCAGGTCTGTCTGGAAGTAAAATGCGCACGTCCACGCCGCGTAGAGCAGCTAGTTGTAATGCTGTCATAACCTGCTCATCAGGAACAAAATAGGGGCTAACAATCCAGAGCCGTTTCCTGGCTGAGTTGATGGCCTGGACAAAGAAGAGGCTGCACGTTTCCATCTGATCGGCCGGGCCAGAAGGAACCGGAAGAACATACTGATCAGAGTGCGTGAGTTTGGCTGGTTTCCAGTTAAGTACGGGAACCTGATGGGTGGCCCAGTACCAGTCTTCGCAGAAGGTTAGTTGTAGAATATGAACACTGGGACCATCGAGTTTAAGGTGGGTATCGCGCCAATAGCCGAAGCGTGACGAGCGGCCGAGATATTCATCACCCACGTTAAGTCCACCGGCAAAGGCAGTTTTACCATCGACAATGACTATTTTTCTATGATTCCTGAAGTTGATCCTTAATGGGTGAGCCCAGCCACGTGCTGTTTTGAAACCACTGACCTCGACCCCACCCTTTTCAAGTTCACGCAGGTAGCGATTGGGCAAGCGGAAACAGCCGATCTCATCATACAGAAGATAAACCCTGGTTCCAGATTGCGCCTTGCTGATCAGTTTTTCCTTGAGCTGACGGCCGAGATAATCATTTCGTATAATAAAAAACTGTATCAGTATATAGTCGTCGGCAGTATCGATTGATTCGAAAATAGACTGGAAGGTATTGTTACCGTCAATTAGTAGTTCTGCCCGATTGCCTCTGGTGACCGGTAATTTTGTCAGTGTGCTGACGATATCCTTGAATGGATCAGGTGCGTCACAGGTTATATTTTCACCATCAGAATAGCGTGCCAGCTCTTCAACAATATGGTGTAACTCAGTATCACCACTACGGCGGGCTTTTATATAGCCCCAGAAACGGTGACTACCGATGATCAGGTAAAGTGGAAGTGCGATGTAGGGGAGTTCGAGCAGGGCAATCGCCCAGCCAACGGTCCCCTGAGCAGTGCGTCCGTTCATGATGACATGAATGACAGCGACAAGCCCGGCCAGGTAAAAGCCGATAACAAAAAAAGCAAGAATATAAATAAAGTAAGAGTTTTCCATTGCTAGTGGTCCAGCAGGATCATATTAATGTGTTCAGTAGATTGATAACCTGGATATGCAATCTTCTCCCGCTACAGGGGATAATATCCTGTGAACGGGATGGAGAGCTTTCGAGGAGGCCATGTGGCCAGACAACGGCAATAGCAGCTGGATTATCGGTGACAGGTGAAACCAGTTTGGCGGCGGTAGCAAGATGAGAAGGGTAGAGATATTTTCTGTATTTGCGTCGATGAATAATATACTTGTGTATTTTGACCGAAAATTTCTGTGCGCGTTTAATCTCTGAGGGTTTAATTCCCCGCTGCTTGCGGCGAAGTCCTATTGTAGGTGCGGCTTCAGCCGCACATGTTCGCCTGAAGGCGAACCTGTAACTAATACCCCGCAGCTTGCTGCGGGGTTGTTTAACGATATCCATGGGCAGGGTGAAATATTGCCATTTTTTCTGATTGATGATCTGCTTATTTTATGAGTTTTGCCTTACGCAGAGATTTTATGAATTTCCAGCCTAGAGACTCTGATACCGTGTTTAGATCGCCTGATTTTGGATCAAATAACTCAGATTGGGCTGACCACAGGAGTTTTCCCGAGCCAGCTTGATAGAGATTACTTTCCAGTTTTACATTTTCATATCTGACGGTATAGCTTGGTAAACCATGTTTTTCATAGACCTGTGGGTAATAGGTCCATATGTTGTAATAATAAGGCTTGGGTGTAGCATAGCTTGTTGCTGGAGGATAGTAGAGTTCTTCATTTTCAATTGCTGTGATGGTGGTAATGAAGATGCCGTCCAGATTAAGTGTTTTTGATTTTTCTGCGATCATTTTTTTACTGAGTTTGTCTATACCAGGGAATTCAGTATAGCTCGCAGTAGCCTTGATGCCGCTCTGGCCAAATTGGTTGACCAGAGCATCCTCAAATATTCGTCTGTTTCGTGTATTTTCCGCTACAGCAATAATCATGATGTTATTTAGTGGTGCGCCAGTATACTGCTTGTCGAACCAGACACGCTGCAGGCTGGTGGTAGTGGTACAGGCATTGAGAAAAAGCGTGAAAATGCTGAAAAACAGTGTGCGTATAGTGCCTGTCGCCATTTTTAAAACCTGTTATAAATTAAAATTATGAGCTAATGTTTACAGGGCTAAAATACGGTATTCAGTATATTAAATTAAAAACTACGCCCTGACAGTCAGCTTGTCAAGAGACTCTATTCTGCTCCAGAAATTCCAGCCGGCATGAAGCAGCATGAGAAACAGTATTGACGCCAGTTCTATTCCCATTCTTTTTCCCTGTTGGTTTTCTATATTCGCCTGCTTAATCTCCAGGGGTTAAATTTCCCGCTGCTGGCGGCGAAAATTGTAGGAGCGGGCTCGCCCGCGAATAGTTTGAGGTTTATCCAACCGCTTTCGCGAGCAACGCTCCTACGATTTAATACCCCGTCCGCTTGCGGCGGAGTTGTTTATTGAGTAAACACTGGAAATACCTGCTCTGGATGTGCTAAAAGGTAGTTAAATTTTGCTAAAATGTTGTTACATATATGCATTTCAATCTCTCGGGGTTTAATTCCCCGTTGCTTGCGGCGAAGCACTATTTGGGGTGGGGTAGTTTATTAATTTATAACGGTAACAATATAGCCGGGAGTATCAGGATGAATTTGTGTATATTCCCACCATTTTCTGGAGGCGATATGAAACCTGAAAAATCAGCTTGGCGTGTTTTGCTTGTGTTGTCTGTTGTGTTGCCTGTATTCCCTGCTTTAGCAGGAAATTATCCGGCTAAACCTGATGCGGCTGCGCGTTGTGAAGAAGCCCGCGAATTATTGCTTGCCCCCGAACGCGAGCGGCTGATTGAAAAGTGCGTCGCCACTAAAAAAGATGTAGTTTATTGTGAAAATTATTATCGTGACTATGGTGCGGGTGGCCGCGGTGCCGGGGGTAAATATAGAAAACGCCAGTACAATAATATTCCTGCGTGTCAGGAAGCCAAAAGGCAGGCACAGCGCAATCGTACTTCGACAGAGGGTATTACGCGCGGAAAAGATGCAACCGATTTTACTACCCGCGATACGAAATCCGGATCATCCTGGCGCGATCTGAAAGAAGGGAACTCAGGTCGGGATGGAAGCGCACCAAGCAATCGTTAACGAGCATGAAATTATCCAGGGAAGCGCAGCCTGTACGGGCATTTCACCCTGAACAGCGCCGTAGGGTGGGCGCGGGTTTTGTGCCCACGCGGTCCCCTGTTTGCGGATGGTAAAAATGTGAACCGATCCTTAAAGTTTTCCTCGTGGGCGACCGGAGGAAGTGCCTGTGGCGCACAAAACAGTGCTATCCTGGCGGACTATTGACGAACACAGGTTGTTTAATAGCTGAGCGTGTCAATGCCGCTTTGAAAGTATCTGCCGGTTAATTCGTGAAGCTGCTGCTTGAGCCGGTCATCTTCTCGGCCAGAAAATTCATCATATAGATTTCTGGCGATCTGCCTGAATTTATCCAGTAATTCAGGATCAAAATGAGAGCCCTTGCCCTGCTCAAGAATTTCCATGGTTTTTTCAAAGGAAAAGGGTTCTTTATAAGGACGGTGGGATGTCAGGGCGTCAAACACGTCAGCAATAGCAAAAATGCGGGCGGCCAGTGGAATTGCGTCTGTGGCTATGCCCTGAGGGTAACCCCTGCCATTAAATTTTTCGTGGTGTCCGCCCACAACATCTGCTGCGTCCCGCAACCAGTCGGACTTATGAATAATGTCCAGGCCATGATTTACATGATCTTTCATATTCTCAAATTCCTGCTCATCCAGTTTTCCAGGTTTAAGCAGGATGTTATCGCGAATGCCGATCTTGCCGACATCGTGCAGAAATGAGCCTTTTATTAGCGACTGCATCGTCTTATTGTCGAGGCCGATTTTTTCTGCAAGACGTGTAGCATAAATAGTGACACGGTAATTATGTGCATCAGTGTCACTATCACGCTTTGCAATGGTGGCGCCCAGCACCTCAAGCATTTCCAGGTTGGCATTGAGAAGGCTGGATGAAAACTCAGAGAGCTTTCCAGTCAAATGTGTGATCACCGGATAGAGGAGAAGGGTAGTCGAGAAAACAATGGCAAATACATATAACATCGTTTCAAGGATCTGTTTTCTGACCAGTTCAATCGCATAGTCAGACAGGGCAAATACCGCATGCATGTAGATTGGCGATTGTTTTGTGTTGGCGATCATGCGTATATTGGTGTAAATATAAGGTCGGTCATTAATCTCTATCACAGAATGTTCAAGCTTGTCAGTATCCGGGTAGCTTGCCGGTATATTTTTAATATATTGTTTCACCGCGGCTAATTCCGGATAATCGCTGTCTTCATAGGTTTCGCGATGTTTGCCTTTATTTTCATAAATCATGGCATAAACATAGTGTCCTTCCGGGATGCGGATGCGAGAGCCGGGCGGGTAATTTATGGCCTGTATCAGTGCCTGCTTTGCTTCAAGATCTCCTTTTTTTATGAATTCTCTGAATTGACCGCGGATCATGGCAATCTTCAGGTTTGAAACTTTGACTACCGTGTTTATGATCATATCGCTGGATTGGTTGTAAGATATGAGTGAAAACACGGCGGCAATGACAAGCGCTGCCAGCGCCAGTCGACGGATGAGGATGCCATAAATGAATTTTTTTAAGGGCTTGCTCTTTTCCATTCTGCCAGTTTCCCTTATATGTTTCGATGCGAGATCTGTCAGACGGGTTTGATCGCATGAATATAGGCTGATAACACATAGTCTTCCACGCCACTACCGGGCGCCCAGTCGCGGATAAATTCGCGGGATTCATCTCTGGGATTGATTGCTATTTCTTCAAAACCGGCTTCCTCTAGCATGTTGTAGAGATCTTCAATCAGGGAAGCACCCGCCATGCAACCGGCATGCAGTTTTTTGTCGTTGCGCATTTCTTCGGGTAACTCAATCGTTGCGACTACATCGGATATTGCCAGTCGCCCCTGTGGTTTCAGAATGCGAAAGGCGTCTCTAAAAACCTGTGCTTTGTCGGGAGACAGGTTGATGACGCAGTTGGAGATAATGACATCGACACTGTTGTCGGCGGCCGGTAGATGTTCGATTTCACCCAGGCGGAACTCGACATTGGTAAAACCAGCCTTGTCGGCATTATTGCGCGCCTTGCTTATCATCGTGGGTGTCATATCGATGCCGATCACTCGACCGTTTTCGCCTACTTCGCGGGCGGCAAGAAAAACATCAAAGCCGCCGCCACTACCCAGATCAACCACGGTATCACCGGGCTTCAGGCTGGCGATGGCATGCGGGTTGCCGCAGCCCAGTCCCATGTCCGCACCTTCTGGCACACTGTTCATATCATTTTCGCTATACCCCAGACGCAGGGAATTCAGGGTATTGATGTCCAGATCGGCAGACACACCGCAACAGGAGGATTCGATCCCGCAGTCTTCCCCCCTGTTACTGGCTTCGGCAACCTGGGCATAACTGTCACGGACATGGTTCCTGATTTCATCATGCTGATTATGCTCCTTTTGTTCGGATGGTTTGGCGCTGCAACAGCAGCTTTCTGCGCTTTTCTGATTCATGCTGGGTATCCTCTGGATTTATAATTCACTCATACGTAGGTACTTAAGCGTGTGACAATTGTAGGTACGGCTTTAGCCGTACAAAATACTCAATTATGCGCCACACTCTACGTTATTTAACCGCTGGTGTTCGCCTGAAGGCGAACCTACAGGTGAATGAATTCCTTAAGTACCTACGTATGATAATTCACTATATATTAACGAGGCACAAATACCTGTTTTCAGGACACGCTATAAATATATCCCTGTAGGCTCGGTGGCAGCGTCTCTGCTGCCGAGGGTCCTGAAAATGGGTGTTCATTATTTGCGCCCATGTAGTATGTGACCTGAAAAGATAGTCATCTCTTTCAATCGATTATGTTTGGCTTCTTATTTCTCAACCGGCCTGCCTGCCTTTTTCCATTCGGGAAAACCGTCTTCCAGGCGTCGAGCCTTGAGTCCTTTTTCCCGCAGACGCGCGACGGCATCGAAGGCGAGTACACAATGGGGGCCACGGCAGTAGGCCACCACCTCCTGTTGGGGATCGATCTCATCAAGGTGTTGTTCAAGTTCGTTGAGTGGCACATTGACGGCACCGGGCAAATGACCGGCGGCGTATTCTTCCGGCGGGCGAACGTCTACTACGGTGACCAGTCCCTTGCGGACGCGCTCCAGCAGTTCAGAAGCAGGCACAGCTTCCAGATTGTCCTTGATAGTGAGATAGGTTTCTACCAGTTGATTGACTTCAGCCAGATGACGCTCAGCCACGTCCCGTATGGCTTCCAGAAGGCCGATGACGTCGTCTCCACTCAGAGTGTAGAAGACTTTCAGGCCCTGTTTGCGTGAGACGACCAGCCCGGCCTGGCGCAACTGCTGCAGGTGCTGAGAGGTATTGGCGACGCTGAGGCCGGAAACTTTGGCCAGCTCATCGACGCTACGCTCGCCCTGTGCCAGAAACTCGATTAATTCCAGTCGGTTGGCATTGCTTAGCGCCTTTCCCACGCGGGCGAACTGGGCAAACAGATCCTGCTTGAAATGGCCGCTTGACATATCCTGAAAATCCTCTATTCTAGTATTCAACTGATCTATTGAATAAGTGATTGTTACAATAATTCTAGCACTACTCGTGGATGGGGCAAATTCCATCCGCTTTTACGAGAGGATTTACGATGACAGATTTTGTCCTGGCTAATGAAGTGAGCATCCGACTCAGCTTTTTTTTCGGCATATTCGCCCTGATGGCAGTCTGGGAACTGATAGCACCGCGACGGGCGCTGACTGTTTCCAAAACTCTGCGCTGGGTCAACAATCTTGGCCTGGTTTTCCTCAACAGTTTTATTGTACGCCTGCTGTTTCCCGCCGCTGCGGTGGGTATGGCGGCATTCGCCCATGAGCAGGGCTGGGGCCTGTTCAATTATTATGAAGTGCCGGATACCCTGGCGATCGTTGCGGCGATCATTATCATGGACCTGGTTATCTATTTGCAGCATGTGATGGTGCATGCCGTGCCGGTATTGTGGCGCCTGCACCGGGTGCATCATGCCGATCCGGATTACGATGTCACCACCGGTGCGCGTTTTCATCCCATTGAGATCATCCTTTCCATGCTGATCAAGTTCGCGACCATTTTACTGCTGGGTCCATCTGTAGTTGCGGTGATTATTTTTGAAGTCACTCTTAATGCCATGGCTATGTTCAATCATGGCAACGTGGGGCTGCCCAAAGGACTGGACAAGGTGTTGCGGTTTTTTGTCGTTACGCCAGACATGCACAGGGTACATCACTCGGTGGAAGATGATGAGGCGAACAGCAATTTTGGCTTCAACCTGAGCTTCTGGGATCGCCTGTTTGGCACCTATCGCGCACAGCCACGGGCGGGACACCAGGGTATGACCATAGGTATTCATAAATTTCATGAACTGAAACAGACGACATGGATAACCGGTATGCTGGCTATGCCTTTTATTGGCAAGCTTAGTGGTTATGTGATTAATCGGCGTGAATGGAATGAATCTGAAAAATAAAAAGTCTTTAACTACCGTAGAACCTTGCTCCGCAAGTTTCATTCGGTACTTCCTACGCTTCGCTTCGGTCGCGCAAAGGACGCGAAGGACGCAGAGAAAAGCCTGTAAAAAAATTTTGCATCCTTTGCGACCTCTGCGGTGAAAAAATACAGGAAAAATCATGAACTCAAAATTATTACGCCTGCTCCTGTTTGCCGTCGTGATTACCGGCATCACACTGGTAGTGCTTTATCGTGAACAACTGGATGCGGCACAGCTCGAAGTGCTGTTGGCTGATGCCGGCGCTGCTGCACCCTTGCTGTTTATGCTCATCTATGTTCTTGGCACCGTATTCTTTTTTCCGGGTTCAGTATTGACCTTGTTAGGGGGTGCGTTGTTCGGCCCATGGTGGGGCACCTTCTATAATCTCACTGCTGCGACTATCGGCGCCATGTTGTCTTTCCTGGCAGCGCGCTACCTGGCTTCCGAGTGGGTGGCGAATAAAACCGGTGGCAGGATGAAGCAACTTATCAATGGTGTGGAAAATGAAGGCTGGCGTTTTGTGGCCTTTACCAGACTGGTGCCGTTATTCCCGTTCAATTTGCTGAACTATGCGCTGGGGCTGACGAAAATTTCGTTTTCCCAGTACAGCATTGCGACCTACATTTGTATGTTGCCCGGCGCGCTGGCCTATACCTGGCTGGGGTATGTGGGACGTGAGGCAGTCGCTGGTGATGAAGCTGTGATTCAGAAAGCCATGCTGGCGCTGGCGCTGCTGGCTGTGGTGAGTTTTCTCCCGCGACTGATTGGCAAGCTGCGCAGCAAGCCTATGATTACGATCCCGGAACTTAAGAACAGGCTGGATGCTAATGAAGATATGCTGCTGCTGGATGTGCGCACGCCGGAAGATTACACAGGTGAGCAGGGACATATTGCCGGTTCCACGCTGTTGCCCCTGGAAGAACTGGAACAGCGCGTCCATGAACTGGATGATTATCTGAAAAACCCTGTCGTCGTTATCTGCCGCACTGATCGTAAATCGGCGAAAGCCGCCCAGATACTGGCGCGGAACGGCTTTGCCGATGTGCGCGTGGCAAAGATGGGTATGACAGACTGGAATAAACAGGGATATCCGATTAAATAGGTGGAATAAGGCAGGCTGGGCTTCGCTGTCGCTTAGCCCAACCTAATTGAAAGAAATGCGTTCTACCACAGAGGACACGGAGGTCACAGAGAAGGTTATTAACCAGTGAATTTTCCTGTCAGGGAATGCATGGGTATTATTTTTAGCCACAAAGATACAGATCGAAAAGATGTAAGCTGGATTGTTTTCTCTGTGACTTCCGTGTCCTCTGTGGTGATATATTTTTATAAAGGTATGGCAATGCAAGTTGATAATATCCTGACCCACAATCCCCGCGTGGTTAACAGCACGCAACAGGATCTCATGCCTGCACGCTACAGTCTGCCGGTTCAGCTTTTGAGTATGGCGGCGTTTACCCTGGCTTTTGTGGGCTGGCTGAATGAAACCTGGCTGTTCTGGTTCGATAATCCTATCTGGCTCAACCGCTATACCGAATATGCCATTATCATGGGCTTCGGAGTCTGGCGTATTATTGCAGAGAAAAATGCCTATACCCGCAAGCGACTAATGATTCTGGTTTTTATGGTCACCGTATTCTGGTGGCTGATTCCCTGGTTGTATCCGATGTATGAACCTTATATGGGATTTCTCTGGGCCCAGCCGGTGTTTCCTTCCCTGCATGTGCCGGGAACGATTACCTTTTTTTTAATTCTGGCCGCCGTGTTTCTATTTGGTCGGCGCATTATTTGTGGTTTTAACTGTCCCTGTGTCGGGGTACGTGAAACTGTGGGTTTTGCCTTTCGGGATCGGACCCTGCGTTCCGACTGGACCTGGAAATTACGCCACTCCAAATGGTTTTTCTTCATTTATTATGTCGGCGTAATGGTGGTCACCCAGTTCCCGCCCAATTCCTGGACGGTGAGTTTTGTCGGCGGTTTTTATCTTATCGTTGCGATGACCTATTTCGGAACATTCTTTATTACCCCCATTGTCGGCAATCGTTTTTACTGCCGTTATCTCTGTCCTTACGGCGCTACCTTCGGCCTGCTTAACCATGCCGGTTTTTATGGTATTAATATGGATACGGGCAAATGTATCGATTGCCAGCGTTGCGAACAGGTCTGTGATATGGGAATCCCGGTATGGAAACAGGGTAAGGATGCCGGCCGTGTTACGGCGCTGGAAGATTGTATGGGCTGTGCTCGCTGCGTCGTGTCCTGTCCGACTGATGCGCTGGAAGTGCATGACGTGCGCAATTTATTTCGCCCTGCGCTGAAACAGAATGCCAGTCATTTATTAAAACGAAAAGTTACAGAAAAAATAGAACGGCAGGAGAGTGGCTACCGACCTGCTGGCGAACGTCGGCAGGACTGGAAGGAAATAAGTCTGCCGCCTGTGCTTGCGCAGATTCAGGAGCAGGCGGCGCGTTGCCTGGACTGCGGCGTTCCGGGATGCACTAACGCCTGCCCGTTATCCAACCGTATTCCTGAGTGGCTGGAGGCGGTTGTCGCCGGTGATATAAAAACGGCGGCTGAAATCTCACACAACACCAGCAATCTGCCGGAAGTCTGCGGCCGCCTCTGTCCCCATCATCGTCTCTGTGAAGGGAGCTGCACCAAAGCCAAAGAAGAAGATGGTGCAGTTACTATTGGCATGGCGGAACGCTTCATTACTGACGAGGCCTTTGCACAGGGCTGGCAACCGACAAAGTCGGATAAAAAACTGGGTAAACGCATCGCTGTTATCGGTGCAGGCCCGGCCGGGTTGGCCTGCGCGGATCAGCTGAACAGGGCAGGATGTGACGTGACGGTATTTGATCGGGAAATAGTTGCAGGTGGTTTGATGGCCACTGCCGTGCCGCCTTTTAAACTGGAGAAATCCATCCCGATGCACCGTCGTGATTTGCTTGAACAGGCTGGAGTGCATTTTCATTTAGGCGTTGAAGCGGACGGAGCGCTGCTGGAGAAACTGGTTAGCAGTCATGATGCTGTTTTTCTTGGCCTGGGTGCACAGAAATCACGGACACTGGAGATACCGGGATCTCATATCGAGGGTGTCTGCAATGCACTGGATTATCTTGCCGAAGTAAATCGTGAAGCCGGCGGTGATGCCATGGCGGCTAAACGGGTGCTGGTACTGGGTGGTGGCGATAGTGCTATGGACTGCGCCCGCTCAGCCATCCGTCAGGCGGCGAAAAGCGTTACTGTAATCTATCGCGGGACTGAGGACGCGATGCGAGCCTCGCCTAAAGAACGGCAGGCGGCGCGTGAGGAGGGTGTGCAGTTTGTATTTGAATATTCGCCACTTGAAGTGATAGGTGAGGATCAGATCAGGGCTGTACGTTTTGGCAAGATTGATGATGCTTCTGCGAAAATAAGCCTGGATTGTGATGCTTTAATCCTTGCTATCGGCCAGATTGCACAGGCGCCATCCTGGTTGACACAGATGGGTGTAAAAACGGATGAGCAGAGTCTTATCCAGATCGATGCACAGGGACAGACTTCTCATCCGAAAATCTACGCCGGTGGCGATAACACGCATGGGCCGGATCTGGTGGTTACCGCGATTGCCGCCGGGCGACGTGCGGCAGAGGGGATTCTTAAAAGTTTCCAGCCTGCACAGAAGTTCAAAAAAGTCGTAGGTTGGGCAGAATGAAATGAAGCCCAACAGTAATGGCTTTTAAATCTTACCCGTGTTGGGCTTCGTTTCACTCAGCCTAACCTACATATTTATCAGAACTGGGTTCATATTGAAGTCGTATGAAAAAATTAATCATCACGTTATTATTTCTGTCTCCATCGTTATGGGCACACCATACTCGTGATCACATGATGTTAAGCGAAGATACAGAGCAGGTGATAGCCGCCACACAGCAGGGGATGGGCGGCGGGGGCTTCTGGTTATTGTGGACCGGGGTTTTTATTTTTCTGCTGCTGGGTTTTATTCGCTGGTGGAAGGGGCGCGCATGAAAGCAAAGAAAGTACGTTATGTATGGATCCCTGTCATCATCGCCCTGGTCGCAGTGCCGGCTGGTTTTTATTATGTCAACTGGAGTAAGAGCGGCGCAGGTGCGGGTCTGTATTCACGTGACTGGTTGCCTGAGGCTGTCTTTGCCTACTGGAATCCTGATGATTTTTATGAATCAGTGCAGACTATGACTGGCGTATTCAAGGGTGAGGAGTGCGTAGACTGTCATGCAGCGGTAACGCCCGGTATCGTTAAAGACTGGCGCAAGAGTCGTCACTCACAGGCGCAGAAAACCGTTTACTGTGCGGCCTGCCATGGTAATGATCATCAGAAGCTGCACTTGCCTACGCCAAAGATCTGTGGCAGTTGCCATACTACACAGCATGCTGATTTCAGCAATGAAAAACGTTATGGTTTCCCTTCCCATGCTCTGGCGATGGAGCGGGCGCTGGATGCAAAGCATTTTGTCGATAAACCCAAGGCCGAGGTGACGGCCTGCCTGCAATGTCATTCGATTGCGACCAAGTGTGACTCCTGCCATACCCGGCATCGTTTTAATGCGGCGGAAGCGCGTCGACCCGAAGCCTGTATTACCTGTCACAGCGGGCCGCCCCATCCGGATGATGAAACCTATTTTGCCTCGGCGCACGGGCAGATCTATCTGGCGGAAGGAGATGGCTGGGACTGGTCGAAGCCTCTGCGCAAGGGAAATTACAAAGTCCCGACCTGCGCTTATTGCCATATGGAGAGGGGCAAACATCAGGTGGCGGATAAATCCATCTGGAAGTTCGGTATCCGGCAAGTCAACCCGCTGACTTCCGGCAACCAGGTGAAACGGGACAAATGGGTGAAACTGTGCAGCGACTGTCACGAACCCGACTGGGCCAGACAGAAACTTTCTGAAATGGATGCAGAAAGAAAACGCGCCTGGAAAAAACTTTATGCGGCCGAGAAATTAGTGAAGGATCTGCGAGATAAAAAACAGTTGCATCCCATGGCAAAGCAACGACCACCCTATCCGGGTGATTCAGAATACACACTTATGCAATGGGAGCGAATTGGATTTTTCGAGGGCCAGGCTTCGGCTTTTTATAACGTTTCCCCGATTGAGCGGGACTATTTTGAGATGTGGTACTTCGACAACCTTGGTGCTTACAAGGGGGCGGCGCATGGTGACCCGGCCTTTGTTCACAAGGGCCATGCGGCGATGGATACGGCGCTTGAAAATATCCGCCGCAATGCCGATGCTCTGCGCACCCTGGATGAGGCGGAAAAAGCAGCCGGAATCAGGCCTGAAGCCGAAGCCTTCTGGAAACAGGGCGAATATACAGATTTTAATCGGGAAAATAACTGATGTTGATTATCTGTTTGTACAGGTTTGTAGTTAACGCAGAGGCCGCAGAGACGCGGAGACGCAGAGTATTCATTTTTACCAGCAAACTATTGGCTTGCTATTTTTTTTCGGTTATAACGCTTTTTGCCAGTGAGGGATTAGTTCCTGCGGGTATGTTTGCTAATCATCAGTGCATTCAATGTCATGAGAAAATAAATGCCAAACTTATAACCAATTGGCGCAAGAGTCGGCATGGCAAGAATGATGAAGCGGCAAATTGTGTTGCCTGTCACGGCGACTCACATAATGATGCCGCTGTAAAAGCGCGTCAGGATGAAACCTGTACTGGCTGTCATGGTGGCAGGGATGAGCCGACGGTGCACAGTTACACCAGTTCAAAACATGGTTTGATATTAAAACTTGAAAAAAAGGAATGGGACTGGACACAGCCGCTGGCGCAGGCCAATTATCGTACGCCGGGTTGCGCCTATTGCCACATGCATACCGGTGAACATAATATTTCTGCCAGTGTTCGTGATATGGATCTTCTGCAGGAAAATAGTGAGGAAATAAAAACTGTGCAGGATACCGTGCGTAGCGTCTGCCAGGATTGTCATGCACCGCGTTACCTTACTCGCCTGTTTGAAAATGGCGAAAAAATGCTGGCGATTGCGCGCATGAAAGTCAGGGAGGCGAAAAACCTGCTGCTGCAGGCGCGGAAAAATTCTACTGCAGAAGAACTTGAAGCAGTCGAAAAGCAGTATAAAAAAATGCAGTCCGTACATCTTAAAAACGTATATCTGGGCATTTCTCATCAGTCGCCGGACTACCAGTGGTGGTATGGTCAGCCGGCCCTGGATGGGGATCTTCTGCGGATCAAGGGGGCCATCAGTGAACTGATACGGATAAAAGCTGCGAATGGAAAAGAAAAGGACTGTACGCCGACCGGGGGCGATGGCAAGGCGAAACCGGACTAAATAGCTGTTCCAAATACCAGTCCACTTTAAGCAATTACCGTTCATCCTGAGCCTGTCGAAGGACAAGCAGATTAAACACTCTATTCACAGTATTTCCACGCTCATGGTTCGACAAGCTCACCACGAACGTGGAAA
>JASBTR010000201.1 GCA_030148325.1 Gammaproteobacteria bacterium | reverse complement strand
TTTCCACGTTCGTGGTGAGCTTGTCGAACCATGAGCGTGGAAATACTGTGAATAGAGTGTTTAATCTGCTTGTCCTTCGACAGGCTCAGGATGAACGGTAATTGCTTAAAGTGGACTGGTATTTGGAACAGCTATTTAGTGCTCCTTCATGAATATGGATAATTAACGCAGAGGACGCAAAGGCGCAGAGACGCAAAGAAAAAGTCACTAATTAATCAAAAACTATACAATCTCTGCGTCTTAGCGCCTCTGCGTCCTCTGCGTCCTCTGCGTTTACTACCATCCCCTATGGATGGACGCCCTTCAATAATCACAGAACTGCATAATTTCTCTCGTCGATATATAATACTGCCCACTTTTTGAAGTATTACCTGAACAAAACCCGAACCCGATCAGGGTTTGATTACCGGAGCCACCCATGAGTGACATCAAAGAAATCATCGAAAGCGCATTTGAAAATCGTGCCGAGATCACACCGCGCAGCGTCGACACCATCGTCAAGGAAGCCGTCAACGAGAGCATCAACCAGCTCGACAAAGGCAAACTCCGGGTTGCTGAAAAACAGAACGGTGACTGGGTGGTGAATGAATGGCTGAAAAAAGCCGTGCTGCTGTCATTTCGCATCAATGACAACGAATTCATGAAGGGCGGCTTCACCAATTATTACGATAAGGTGCCGGCCAAGTACGCCGACTACAATTCGCGGGAATTCCGCAATGAAGGCGTGCGCATTGTGCCACCGGCCACCGTGCGTCAGGGCGCCTTTATCGCTTCCGGCGTCGTGCTCATGCCCAGCTATGTCAACATCGGCGCCTATGTGGATTCCGGTACCATGGTCGATACCTGGGCGACCGTGGGTTCCTGCGCCCAGATTGGCAAGAACGTGCATCTGTCCGGCGGCGTCGGCATCGGTGGCGTACTGGAACCGCTGCAGGCAGCCCCCACCATTATCGAAGACAACTGCTTCATCGGCGCTCGCTCCGAAGTGGTCGAAGGCGTGATTGTCGAAGAAGGCTCGGTCATTTCCATGGGCGTTTACATCGGCCAGAGCACCCGCATCTACAACCGCATGACCGATGAAATCACCTATGGCCGCATCCCGGCAGGCTCGGTCGTGGTCTCCGGCAACCTGCCTTCCAAAGATGGCAAGTACAGCCTCTACTGCGCCGTGATCGTCAAACAGGTGGACGCCAAAACCCTGGGCAAGGTCGGCATCAACGAACTGCTGCGGGATATCTGATATATCTTGAAAATAAACGCGGAGAACGCAGAGGCGCAGAGACGCAGAGACGCAAAGTTAAAAAATATTATTCCAGAAAACCGGCACCGAGTAAGCTTCTGACAGTGAAAGCCTGAATTGCAAATTACAAAACTCTGCGCCTTTGCGTTCTTTGCGTTGAATGCCATGGCCATCAAGCAGGTAAACAACATGACCACCCTCTATGGCATCAAAAACTGCGATACTATTCGCAAAACGCGTAAGTGGCTGGAAGCCAATGGCATCGACTATTGTTTCCATGATGTTCGCAGCGATGGCCTGGACGCGTCGCGATTAAACGACTGGGTTAAGGTTCTCGGCTGGGAAACCCTGCTCAACAAACGCGGCATGAGCTGGCGTAAGCTGGCTGATGAAGACAAAACCGATCTTGATGCGGATAAAGCCACGCGACTGATGCTGGCGCAACCGGCCATGATCAAGCGACCCATCCTTGAGCATAACGGCGAGCTGTTCTGCGGCTTCAGTGATGCGCGTTACCAACAAATATTCCAGAACTAAACCCTATGTCCGATTCTAATACACTGAAACTGGCCAAAGCCCTGATACAACGGCCTTCGGTAACGCCTGAGGATGCCGGTTGCCAGCTATTACTGGCCGAGCGCCTGCAGGCCATCGGCTTTGAGATCGAACATCTGCGTTTTGGCGAAGTGGACAACCTCTGGGCGCGGCGCGGAAACGCCCGTCCCCTGCTCTGTTTTGCCGGTCATACCGATGTGGTGCCCACCGGTCCGGAAGACGAGTGGACATTCCCTCCCTTTTCTGCAACTGAACATGAAGGACTGTTATACGGGCGCGGCAGCGCTGACATGAAAGGCTCGGTCGCCGCCTTTGTCACCGCCTGCGAACGCTTCATTGCGACGCACCCCGATCATAGCGGCTCTATTGCCTTTCTCATTACCAGTGACGAAGAAGGCCCGGCTAAAGATGGCACGATTAAGGTCATCGAAACCCTGGAAAATCGCAACGAGAAAATTGACTGGTGTCTGGTGGGCGAACCCTCCAGTAGCAACAAGGTCGCCGATGTGATTAAAAACGGCCGTCGCGGATCGCTGGGTGCCACGCTGACCGTGCATGGCATTCAGGGCCATGTCGCCTACCCGCACCTGGCGCGCAACCCTGTCCATGCCTTCGCCCCGGCCCTGCTGGAACTGAGCACCGAAGCCTGGGATCAGGGCAATGATTATTTTCCCGCCACCACCTTCCAGATCAGTAATATCAGCGCCGGTACCGGCGCTACCAATGTCATTCCCGGCACCCTGGAAGTCCAGTTCAACCTGCGCTTTTCAACTGAGCTGAATGAACAGATGATTCGTGACCGGGTGGAAGCCATTCTCAACCAGCATGCGCTGGATTATGAAATCGACTGGCAACTCTCAGGCAATCCCTTTCTCACCGCCGAGGGCGAACTGGTGGATGCCATTCGTAAGGCAGTGAAAACAGTCTGTCGCTATGACACCGAACTGTCCACCGACGGCGGCACCTCCGATGGCCGCTTTATCGCGCCCACCGGTGCCCAGGTTGTTGAGCTGGGTCCACTCAATGCCACCATCCATCAAATTAACGAACATGTCAGCATCGCCGATCTGGACAGACTCTCAGATATCTATGAAGACGCGCTGGTTAATCTTCTTACCCGGCCAACATCATAAACAACCTCTGTCTTGCCTCCTATCCACAAAGTGATACTTATTGACAGAGGTCAATAAGAATAAACAGGCTTGTTGTAAACTGCGGGACTACACAAAATAACCCGTGAGACCCGCCATGAATTTGACTCGCCCTGATAGCGGCAAGCAATCCAGCCCGTTTGATCCTGAAAATGAATCTGCTTATCAGCAATGGCGGGATCAGAAACTGGAAAATTATCCCAAAGACATCGGTGAGCTGGTCGTGGAAATTGATGATCCACGCAATCTTACCCAGGCCGAATTCGATGCTCTGCTGCAACGCGCCCGCAAGACCAACATGGCGGTGTATGCCAGCAAGACCGGCACCGATCCCAGTCCGGATATCCCTCTCGCTATGGCCCAGCATTTCGGCCTGCGGGCTTTAAACAAAAACTGGCTGGCCGACGACAATGGCCTGACCTCATTGACGGTGCGGAACGATGGTGTGCGCAAACACTATATCCCTTACACCAATCGCGCCATCAACTGGCACACTGATGGTTACTACAATATTGCCAGTCAGCAGATCCAGGCGCTCAACCTGCACGTGGTTCAACGCGCAGCCAGTGGCGGCGAGAACGCCCTGCTCGATCATGAAATCGCCTATATCCTTCTGCGCGAGAAAAACCCTGATTACATCCGCGCACTCATGGCACCCAATGCCATGACCATCCCTGCTCGCATAGAAGACGGCAAAGTGGCGCGTCAGGAAGAACCCGGCCCGGTCTTCAGCATCACCAGCGACGGCAACCTGCACATGCGCTACACCATCCGGATCAACAATGTAATCTGGGCGGACGATCCGCTGACGACTGAAGCGCTGGCCTGTCTGAAGGAAATACTCGAAGGCGACTCAGCTTACATCTACCGCGGTTTACTCCAGCCGGGCATGGGACTTATCAGCAACAACGTCCTGCATGATCGCGCCGCCTTCACCGATGACAGCGAATATAAACGCCACTACTACCGCGCCCGTTATTTTGAACGCCTGGTTGGAACGGGTGTTTTTGAACAGGAGCAATGAGCAGTTTCTGTATTTTATCGCAGAGGACGCAAAGACGCGGAGGCGCAGAGATTTTTCCTGTTGATGAAAATGGCATTTCCCATAAGACGAAATACAGCCTTGTTGGGTTTCGATTTGCTCTACCCAACCTACGCATTTTTCAATATTTCCACCCTACCGCCGCATCACCATTCGGCCATGCGTTGAAATACCACAATTATTGATAGATAAACCTCTGCGCCTCCGCGTCTTTGCGTCCTCTGCGTTAGAAACACTACCCTCCCGGTTTTTTCGCCACCCTGTCACGCAAATAAACCGGTTGCGCCATTTCCGCACTGAGCAGTTTTTTCTCTTCCCAGTCGAAGCGCGCCAGTGCCAGTAAAGAAGCTGCGCGCGGATAGCAGTCATCTTCATCATCTCCGCTATGATCAGGACAACGTACATTGGTCAGTGCAGAAAATGCCTCTCGATAAGTCTGACAACCACTGCCCACCGCCAGCCATTCACCCGGCTGTTGAATGATCGACGCCACCGGGCTGACTGCTTCCTCAGCCACCAAACACATGCGAGCATTATTGAGCTGATAATAGCCCCAGTACACTTCCCCCATGCGCGCATCGATGACGGAAAGTATTTTTTCAGCGCCCTGCTTCCGGTAAGCCGCCTGCGCCAGCGCCGCCAGACTGGAAATGGAAATCACCGGCAGATCAATCGCGAAAGCCAGTCCCTGCACCACACTTACACCGATACGCACCCCGGTAAAGGAACCCGGTCCACGATCCAGGACAATCGCATCCAGCTGCGCCAGTTTCAGATCAGCCTGCGACAACAGTTCATCCACCATCGGCAAGACCCGCCGGCTATGACCGCGCGGCGTCACTTCATAACATTCACGAATATCATCGTCGTACAGCAGAGCCACCGAACAGGCTTCGGTAACGGTATCAATGGCGAGTAATTTCATTTTCTATTTTGCAAACCTGCTTAATAAACAACCCTGCCGCAAGCGGACGGGGAATTAAATCGTAGGAGCGAGCTTGCTCGCGAAAGCGGTTGCCTGAACCTCAAACTATTCGCGGGCGAGCCCGCTCCTACTGGTTTTCGCCGCGGGCAGCGGGGGATTTAACCCATAGAGATTAAATATTCTCAACGCAAAGACGCGAAGGTGCGACCATAGCAAAGCGTGAAAGTGCCGAATGAAACTCACGCAGTGAGGTTCTACGGTGCAAAGAACGCAATGTATTTACTTGTTATATTGTGCGTTAAAATTTTTAATCTCTACGGGTTTAATTCCCCACAGCTTGCTGTGATTAATATTAACCGCCAAGACACAAAGGACGCCAGGTTTTAGCCAAACAATTCCTGGCGTCCTTTGCGTCCTGGCGGTTCAGATTGTTCCTTCGACTAATACCCCGTAGCTTGCTGCGGGGTGGTTTATTATCTTTGCGCCTTCGCGTCTTTGCGTTTGATTTAAAAGTTTCACGCGTCATGCGCCACCGCCGTTCTTTTATCAACATAGTCAAAGAAGCGGGCGATATCCCCCGCATCCCGGCTGCGCGCCATTTTCGGCAGGCTGTCGAGAAAGACTCGGCCATAGGGTTTGTCCAGCAACCGCGGATCGCAGATCATCAGGATACCGTGATCACTGACATCACGAATCAGGCGTCCTACGCCCTGCTTCAGGGTGATCGCGGCATTGGGCAACTGAAACTCCATAAAAGGATTCCTGCCCTGCTTACGCATGGCTTCGATGCGTCCCTGCAAAACCGGATCGCCCGGTGAAGCAAAAGGCAACTTGTCGATGATAACGCAGGACAGGGCATCACCGCGCACATCCACGCCTTCCCAGAAACTGCTGGTGCCAAGCAATACGGCATTACCGATCTTGCGGAATTTCTCCAACAGAATATCGCGTGGTTCCTCACCCTGCACAAGCAGGGGAAAGTCGAGGTTGTCCTCAAGCAGTTCCGCCGCTTCATTCAGCGCCCGATGAGACGTGAACAGCAAAAACGTGCGCCCGCCACAACTATCGATCACCGGCCGCGCAGACTCGATTACCGCCCGGGTATAGTCGCGATCACTGGGCAGGGGCAAATCTCGCGGCACATAAAACAATGATTGATGATAATAATCAAACGGGCTGGCCCACTGCACGGTCTCGGCCTCAATCAATCCCAGTTGCTGCTGGAACAGTTTGAAACTTTCGCCGACTGCTAATGTTGCCGAAGTGAAAATCCAGGCCGCGTTTATTTCTGACAGGCGGGACTGAAAGCTGTCGGCAATACTCAACGGTGTCAGGTGGATCGAAAAAGAACGCTTGTGAATCTCGTACCAGTGGATCTGATCTTCGGGCGAAACACCGGTAAGACGCCTGAAAATATCCTCCAGCTCGGCACAACGCCGCAGACAGTTATCCAGCCCCTTACTGCGTTCCGATAAAGGTTTGAGCGTGCTCTGCAGTTTTTCCAACGCGGCATCAACCTTCTCGATCGCAGCCAGCAAATCCTTACCGTTGGCTTCATCACGCCAGACCCCGCGACCGCTTTTCAGTTTAAAGGCAAGACGCATATCCTGTACCGCCGTTTGCAGGGCATCGGTCACAGTCGAGAAATCCCGGCCTTCATTAATATCGGTGATGTACTCGGCTTCGGCATCGCGCGCCAGTTCCATCAACTGCTGGCTGCTCATGGAGACGCCGAAAAAACCGGAGGCTACATCCGGTAACTGGTGCGCTTCATCAATGATAAAAGCATTGGCCGCCGGTAGCAGTTCCCCGAAACCACTCTCTCGCAGGGCCATGTCGGCAAACAGCAAATGATGATTGACCACCACCACGTCCGCCGCCTGCGCCTGACGCCGGGCTTCCATCAAATGACACTTGTCATAAAATCCGCATTCAGCACCCAGACAGTTATCCGTACCTGACGTCACTCTCGGCCAGACCGAATCTGTTTCCGACAGCGCGGATAACTCGGCAATATCACCGCTTTTCGTCTGCATCGACCAGCTTCTGATCATCTGGATTTTTTGCGCCATCTCACGGCTGCTATAGCGGCCTTCCTCCGCCACTTCCAGCCGATGCAGACAGAGATAATTATTACGACCTTTTAGCAGGGCCACGCTGACCGGCACTTCCAGCGCCTTGCGCACTACCGGCAGGTCGCGATGATAAAGCTGATCCTGAAGGTTTTTGGTGCCGGTGGAGATGATCACTTTCTGCCCGGAAAGCAGGGCCGGAACCAGATAGGCAAAAGTCTTGCCGGTGCCGGTACCGGCTTCGGCGATAAGAATTGAATTGCTTTCCAGCGTCCGGGCAACGGCTTCCGCCATCGCCTGCTGTTCCGCACGGGGGGCAAAACCGGCTACGTGTTTTGCCAGCGGGCCATCCTGGCCCAAAATTTCACTCGGTGTGTTCATGCTGGTTATCGTTTGCAGCCATTAAAATAGTAGCTTGTTGGGCTTCATTTCATTCAGCCCAACCTACGGATTGTTTAGTCCGGTAGGATGGATTTTTCAGGAACAGGGTTATGCGATTAATCCTGCGACCAGACAAGCTCGGCAATATTTCTGAAACGCGCTACCGACATGGCGCCCCGCTTGCTACGCTTTGTGTCTTCAAAGGCATCTATCACTACATCATGTTCCGCCCGGTAGATTTCCGTGGGCTGGAAGTCACTGTCCATCAGCACCAGCACCACCGCATCCCAGTCCTGATCGAGTTTCAGCTGGCCGATGCGTTGCCCCGATTTTGATTCATCGAAAATAGTCCGTCCCTTGATCTGGATCCTTTTTCCATCTTTGTCATAAGCATCAAATCCCCCGCTGTTATCTTCAGGCTCAAGCTGTAGAAGCCGACAGGCATCATGACGGGCGATTTCGGCGCTAATGCCCAGTGACTTACCGGTCGTGCGCCGATATTCAGCGGCAATCCGCCGGGCTTCACTCATTAATTTATCAACGGCATAAAGCGTCAAAGCAACAACCTTATTAAATCAACCAATTGAAAGAATTATAGGGTAATTCCGGCCGAGACTCTAATCCGCATTTTTTAGCGGCTATCGCCCATTAACGCATCGGCACGCGTCTGTGCTTCGCGTGCGGCATGGGTGTTTCCCTGCTGATAGCGGGCATGGGCGATGATGCGCCAGTTGTCAGCCTGTAAAATTTGATCATCATGCTCCAGACTGTTGGATTTTGCCGCCAGTCCGGCAGCCTGATCCAGGCGTCCCTGATTCAGGCGCAACTTCGCCATATAATGCCAGAGCGAGGCATTACGCGGTTCGATTCGCAACGCGCGTTCCAGTTGCGCTTCCGCCACCTCCAGCCGACCGGCCTTCGCCGCTGAGCGGGCTTTCTGCAACAGACTCAATACCGCCTGGCTGCTTGAGTCTGAAGGACGCACCTGAATCAATCCTGTTTGTTCTTCTTTTTCCGGCGCCACCTGCTTTGCGGTAAAACTACAGGCGTTGATGAAAACAACAGAAATAATGAACAGGAAAAAAATTCGTTCCGGCATTCAGTATCCTCATATAATTAATAAATTACCCCAGTACAAACGAACTTCGTAACCCATGTAGGATGTGCTGAGGAACGAAGCGCATCGGTCGAGTATGTTGATGCGCTTCGTTCCTCAGCACATCCTACAGGGTTATCAAAAATCATCATCCATCATACCACCCTGCAGGCATTCAGCCTCTTTTGTTGGCGCATCTCCAGGGCGAAACGGCAGATATAATACTGACTCACAGTCCTCTGCACTCAAACGGCCATTGCGAAAATCGATCCATTTATATTCCAGCGAAGGCAGTTCAGACAACGGCAGGCTCTGGCTGTCGATATTGCGCATGAATCCGGCCCAGAGTTTCAGTGCACCGCTGGCACCACTGAGTCCCAATGGCTGGTTATCATCACGTCCCAGCCAGACTACCGCAAGCTGGGAACCGGAATAACCGGCAAACCAGCTGTCACGCATATCATTGGTGGTGCCGGTCTTGCCAGCCACTTCCAGCCCCTCGGGCAATAACGTCCGCAGGGACCGCGCTGTGCCAACATGGGTCACCGCATTCAACGCCCTGTTCATCATCTCGATGCTTTCACTATCGACGTTCTGCTGCACGGTCACCGGAAACCGTTTTAATGCACTGCCGTCGGCGGCCAGTACCTCACGCACGGCCCGCAGCGGCGTGTTAAAACCGTTCGCGGCAAACGTCTGGTACATACCGGTAACCTCATAGGGTGTGAGGTTGACGGCCCCCAGCAACATAGAGGGATAGGCCGGGATCTTCTGTTTGACACCCAGACGTTTCAGGGTTTGGGCAATTGCTTCAAAGCCCAGTGACATTCCCAGGCGCACCGTGGCCTGATTGTAGGAACGCATCAGTGCGGTCACCAGCGGCACTCGGCCATGGGACTTACCATCATAATTTCGCGGCGACCAGTTCGAACCACTCGGCCCCCTGAGCGTCAATGGCGTGTCCTCGATCAGGCTGGCCAGAGTGTAATGTTGTTGATTATTTTCAAGCGCTGTAAGGTACACCGCTGGCTTGATTAACGAGCCAACCGGGCGCGAAGCATCCAGGGCACGATTGAAGCCCGCATACTTTGGGTTTCGATCTCCCAGCAACGCCAGCACTTCGCCATTGCCTGTATCGGTCAGAACAATGGCTGTTTGCAGTTTCCCCTCCAGCCCGCGTTGACGATCCAGCTTCAACAACCACTGCTTCGCCGCTTTCTCGACCTGTTGCTGAATGGCTGGATCCAGGGTGGTAAAGATCCGCAGGCCTTCGGCATTCAGATCCTGTTGCCGGTAGTCCTGCCGTAACTGCCTGCGCACCAGATCCATAAAGGCCGGATAGGCGCCGGCAATGCTATGTGGACGGCGCACCACGTGCAACGGTTTTTTACGCGCCGCATTCTCCTGCGCCGCCGAAATAATCTGCTGCTGGGCCATGAGCGACAAGACCAGATTGCGGCGCTTCAGCAAACGTTTGGGATGCCGCCAGGCATCGTAATAGGATGGGCCGCGCACCAGCGCAATCAGGGTGGCGATCTGTTCCAGTTTCAGCGCGACCAGCGGCTTGTCGAAATAAAAACGGCTGGCCAGACCGAAGCCGTGAATGGCGCGTTTACCATCCTGCCCGAGGTAGATTTCGTTGAGGTAGGCTTCGAGGATTTCATCCTTGTCGTAGTGCCACTCCAGCAGCAGCGACATGCCGGCTTCATTGAGCTTGCGCCACAGGGAACGCTGGTTGCTGAGAAAAAAGTTCTTTACCAGCTGCTGGGTCAGGGTGCTGCCGCCCTGCACCAGTCGTCCGGCGCGTAGATCGGCCCAGAGGGCGCGGCCCAACGCACGGGGATCCAGCCCGTGATGCTGATAGAAGGCACGATCTTCCAGGGCAATGAGTCCTGCCACCAGCACCTCTGGCGCATCCTGCAATCGAATCAGCAGACGGTCTTCATGATGGGCCGGATAGATGCGGCCAATAACCGCCGGCTCCAGGCGCAAAATATCAAGCGATGCTCCGCTGTCTCGCTCCCGAACAGCCACAACCTGGCCATGCTCGACCTGTATGCGAAGCTGATGGGACACCTCGAAGCTGTCCCAGTACTGAAACGCACGGGTGATCACTTCAAAGGTGTTGCCATGCAAGGAAAACGTACCCTCGGATTGCGCCTTCAGCACCGGGCGGTATCCAGACAGCCTGATTTCCCGCAGAAGTTGCTCAACGCTCAGCTTTTTCCCGGCATAGAGTTCCAACGGCCGAGCATAGACCGTAGCCGGCAACGCCCAGCGCTTACCTTCAAACTGACTGCGAATGATGACATCCAGATAGATAAACCAGGCAAGCAGAATCAGTACCGTGACTAGAAACAGGAGACGGCCATGGCGTTTCAGGAATGAAGCCGAGCGTTTACCGGATGTGCTTTTTTTCCGTGAACGCCGCGCGGGGGCTTTTTTCCTGGCTGATTTTTTTTTCGGTGCTTTTATCGAATTAGCGCCACGCTTTTTGCTCTGCGAAGAGGACGGCTTACGCTTACGTGCAGGGGTTTTAGACATTCATCAATGAGCCAGAAAAAACAATTTTATTTACCACAAGGACACAGAGGTCACAGAGGTCACAGAGGTTTATTGGTCGCATACGGATAATTTCATGCGCATACTTGAAACAAGTTTTCTCTGTGTCCTCCGTGTCCTCTGTGGTTAAAGCTTTTATGAAATAACAGAAAAACCCAAGTGTACGGGATTCTATCAGGCTTTGTCTGGAATCAGATCAAAATGGAAAGGATATTTGGAGATTACTCTCAGGCAATCAAATCGATGGGCTGGCGCGCTTCATCGCGGTGTGCACGTTCCTCTGCCTGAGCCTCCCGCATCTGCTGTTCATGCTCGGCCCTGCGCGCGCTGTTTTCCTGCTCGGAATAGGTTTGCCTGACCCGTTCACGCATGGCGCGTACCTGCATACGCGGATCAACCGGCTTCTCCTCCCGGCTTTCAATCGCAAAGAAGCGGGTTTCACTGCCCTGCCCGGCTGACTGCGCCGTACTGCGCTCCTGTTCCTTCCGGGCAACATCACGATTGGCGGAATCGGCCTCACGCTCGTCACGCCGGCTGTCACTTCGGCGTGAAGCCTGGACGCTGCGTTCATGGCTGGATGGGCTCGCTTTGATTTCCATATTCAAATTTTAGCCTATTACCCCTAAAAATGAGCGGAAATTGGTCAAATTTTCTACAATTTGTTGAGGATTGATGGGTTTCGCTTTGCTCTACCCATCCTACTCTTCCACTGCCACCTGGTAGGATGGGTAGAGCAAAGCGAAACCCATCACTTAACCTGGATCTATTTGGCAATTTAACCGAATAATAGAAGCAACATATTGTTTTAGCTTGATTTTAGCTAATATCCGGTATAAACATGGAAGACCCGTATCCAGACAGGAAAACGCCGATATGCCAGCCCCGCAGTTCCTGAACGCCCCACTCCTGCTCGGCCTGCTGCTACTCGGCTCGGGCTGCAGCACGCTGCGCACTCCCCCAACACCTGATACAGCTAAAAAAGCCACCGTGGTGACGACAGCCCGCCAGCTGCTTGGCATTCCCTATCACTATGGCGGCAGCACGCCGGAGTCCGGCTTCGACTGCAGCGGCCTGGTGCACTACAGTTATCGTCAGGCCGGGCTGGCCGTGCCGCGTACTTCGAAGCTGCAATACCGGCAGGCGAAGCCGGTAAGCCGCCGCCATCTACAACCCGGCGATCTGATTTTCTTCCGCAACCGTTACGGCAGCTTTGTTTCACATGTGGGGATTTATCTGGGCAAGGGTGAGTTTATCCACGCGCCATCGGGCGGCAAAAAGGTCGCCATCAACCGCCTCGACGAGGCCTACTGGAAAAAACATTTCTACTCCGCCGGACGGATTCACCAGTAACCTGTTCGAGAATAGCAGCCCGTAACATAATGGGTAGGATGTGCTGAGTGAAACGAAGCGCATCGTTCGCGTGCCAACCCTGGAATGATGCGCTTCGTTTCACTCAGCACACCCTACGAAGGTCTAATACCACCCTGATAAAGTGGACAGGAATTCGGAACTTTGTATTTAGCGCTGGTAAGCGCTGGACTCGACAAAGACACGGAACAGATTTCTATCCAGTTTGCCAACCTCAACCTCGGATTCTATCAGCGCCAACGCCCGCTCACTGTTTAACCCCTGCCGGTAAGGCCGGTCACCCGCTGTCAGGGCATCATAAACATCGGCGATGGCCATGATCTTTGCCTGCTGTGGAATATCCTCACTCCCCAGCCCCCGTGGATAACCGCTGCCATCCATGCGCTCATGGTGGGCATGCGCAATATCCGGAATGCCGCCCAGACGAGAGGTCCAGGGAATCAGGGACAGAAAAATGAAGGTATGGGAGACGTGGGTTTCGATTTCCTTGCGTTCAACCGCATTCAACGTACCGCGTGAACCAGACAGGGCGGAAAACTCGAAGGGTTCCATCAGCAACTGCTTCTCGTGAGTAATATTCTCGAACTGAAACCCTTTATAGTCAGCCAACACATCAATCAGCTCATCCAGACGGCAACCCGGTTCGTCCAGCTCCAGCACCATATCGATAAACCGCCGCAGGTGCGCTTTTTCCCGTATCAGCTGTTGCTCCAGACGCTGCTTTTCCTGCTGGAACTGCGCGGGCGTGAGTTTCTCCGCTACCTGTTTTTCCACCAGCCCCCGATAAGCCCGTTCCTGCAGACAGGCTTCAGCATAGCGCGCCCTCAGCTTCAGGTTCTGAAGCTCGTATGGGTAGAGTTTTTTGGCCTTGGTCAGCACATGTTCACGCACCCCCACCTTGCCGAAGTCATGCAGCAGGGAGGCGTAGCGCAATTCCCGAATCTGATCCCGACTAAAATAGATCGATTTCAGCTCGGCGCTGTCGCTTCGATCCACCGCAATCGCCAGTTTTTCGGTATAGTCAGCCACCCGAAACGAGTGCCCTGCCGTTCCCGGATCTCGCGATTCAATCGCCTGCACCGAAGCCTTGACGAAGCCTTCGAACAGATTTTCGATTTCCTCATAGAGCTGTGAATTGCGCAGGGAAATAGCCAGCTGGGAACAAACTGCGATCAGGATCTGCAGGTCCTCCGCTGAAAAAGCGTTGCCGCCATCTCGATTGTCTACCTGCACCAGTCCCAGCACCTGATTCTGATAAAGAACAGGCGCGCACATCACGCTGCGGATGGCCAGATTCATGACCGATTCCTGCTGCCCGTATTGCAAATCACCCTGGGCATCCTCAATCAGGATCGCCTGCTTGTTCTCTATAACATTTTTAACGATGCTGCGGGAAACACCGATCTTTTTATTCTGCTCGCCTGGTTTGCCCCGATAACGCGCACTTAAGGGCAGCAAACGGGTTTTTGCCTGTTCATACAACATCACAAAAGCACGTTCTGCACCTGCAAATAGTTCAAAAATCTGTTCGTTAATGCAGGCCGTTAGATCTTCGAGGTTGGTAGTCGCACCCAGGGCCATACTAACCTGCACCATAGCGTGCATGCGTTTGACCAGTTCATCATTTTTGGCAAAATCAGAATAACCGTGTTTTTTCAAATCCAGCATCAGTTGCGAGGCATCCACGATTAGACTGATATCCTGCTGCACCTGCTGGTCTGAAATCACCTCGATCGTAGGCGCTTCATCATTGAATTCAAACTGTATGTCCGTTGAAGCGGCACTCTGCGCCCGCCGCGTTAACAGCGTATCCGCCTCAAGATTAGTAAACAGCAACTGCGTCTCCCCCAGGCGGATCACTTCCCCGTCATGCAGGGGATAAGCCTGTCCGGGAACCAGCGGGGTATTACCCAGGCAGGTGCCATTGCTCGAAGCCAGGTCTTCTATATGATAACCATTCTCATTCACGAATATGCGCAGGTGATGACGACTAATGTTTTCATCATCAATGTAGATCTGTGAACCGGCTTTGCGGGTTTCCCCCTGAGCCCGCCCAACGGTCACTTCATCATCAAAGCTGAACAAAGTGCCCAGATAAGCGCCGCTTTTGATAATCAGATTTGCCATCAGGCTGTAGATCATCCATTGCCAAAGAAAGGGAAACAGCGGGTATTTTCCTAAGGAAGCTCTGATTTATTCCGCCGTTCGTGGTGAGCTTGTCGAACCATGAATACCGAATGTAGTAA
>JASBTR010000200.1 GCA_030148325.1 Gammaproteobacteria bacterium | reverse complement strand
CACCCGGGTGCTGATGCTGGCGGTGCAGAGCACTTTGGTGTCACCGCATTCGATCAGCACGGATCCTTCGGCATGTTTGGTGTAGTTGCGGGTGATAGTGACAGGGCGCAGCGCATTGTTGGCGCGCCCGCTGGGACGGTTAGACATAATCGGGATTCCTGTGAGGACAAATCAAAGATGAGGATTATAACGTGCCTGTTGTAGCAACCGCGATTTTTTCTGCATACCAGAATAGCCGGCGTTATTTGTCATTATCCGTTTTCATTTCGTAGTCGTACTCACGGATGGCACGCTGGATTTCATCGATTGCACTATCAAGCGAATTTTCTTCGGCGGTTACCCGCTGTTTCTGCCTGCCTCTCTTATGCCGGTGAGCCGGCGGCTGTAACTGCTGGAGTGAGATGACCCTTATCGCAACGGCGGTTGCATTGTCGCTTTTGGGGTAACTGGCATCCTCGGCGCGTTCGGCCAGATCATTGAGCGCCAGATTCAGTTTTTTCTTATCCAGCAGGGGACCCATCTGCGCTTCGTCCAGCGGATCCCAGAAACCATCGGAACACAGCAACAGAACATCGCCTTCCTTGAGCGCAACGCCCTTATTGGTGGTGATCCTGGGATCGTGAACAGAAAGGCCGAGACACTGGGTGACGTAGTTGCGCATGGGATGGCTTTGCAGTTTTTTCAGGGAAATGCGGCCTTCCTGATAAAGTTGTTCAACATAGGAGTGATCGGTGGTGCGGTACAGGGGCAGGCCATCCCGGAATAGATACAGGCGGCTGTCGCCGGCATGCGCCCACCAGGCCATACCGTTCTGGATCAGGCAGATGACGGCCGTGGTGCCGGGCTGCAGGGGTGGTTTGTGTTCATGGCCGGTAATCAGAATCTTGTGGTGGGCGCGGCGTAATAGTTCTTTCAGAAACGCGCCGGGTTTTTCCGCCGGTAGCGGATTGAGCGCCAGTTCTTCGCTGACCGTGTCCACCAGCGTCTGTGCGGCCAGATCGCCACCGGGCTTGCCGCCCAGTCCGTCGCCCAGCACCAGTACTACCCCGGCAGGACTCTCGATGACTTCAATCCGATCCTGGTTGACCGGGCGGTTGCCCAGTCGGCTGGTGCGGCCAAATTCAAACTGCACTAATCCGCTCCATGGGCATTTTGCAGTTTGCGGACGCTGGTTTTCAGCACATCGATCAACTGCTCGACATTTTGCGGCCGCAGGATAGGATCGACCTCCATGGCCCAGTCCACAGCTTCAAGCAAAGAGGGCGAATAACTTTTTTTGAAGGCATTAAGCGCGGCTTTCATGGTGTCACGCTCACGGCGTTTGGTTGAGGACGGTGGCGGTGTGCCGGCCATGCAGGTGCGCATACTGGCGCCGATGGCGTAGATATCAGTCCAGGGGCCGACATAGCCGCCGGGGTCCAGCTGTTCAATAGGGGAAAAACCGGGTGTGACCACCTGGTTGGGCTGGAACTGGCGGGTATGCATCATTTCATGTACGGCGCCAAAATCCAGCAGCAGGGGGTTGGCCCCCTGACGCAGGTGGATATTGCCCGGTTTTACGTCCAGATGCAGCAGGCCATTCTTATGGATGGTCCTGAGACCATCAAGCAGGGGCAGAAATACGGTGAGAATGAAGGTTTCGCTGAGTTTGCCCTTGTGGCGCTGGATATAGTACTGCAGGTTGTAGCCTTCCTCGTATTCCATCACCATATAGACCGTGCCGTTGGCGCGGAAGAAATTGATTACATTGACGATATTGGGATGCTTGAGGTTGCCCAGCGCCCCGGCTTCCTGAAAAAACAGGCGCTGGCCATGGGCAAAGCGGTCGGCATAATTTTCCTTGCTGGCGACGACTGTATGGGAATCATCGCGGCTGGCAATCCTGGAGGGCATGTATTCCTTGAGTACTACCTGTTTACCCTGTTGGTCGGTGGCCAGATAGACAATACTGAAGCCGCCGCCGCCCAGTGTACGTACGATAGTGTATTCATCAACCAGCGTACCACTGGGTAATTCATTTTCAAGTTTCGCCATATTGCCTTGCTCAACGCGCTGATTACATTCAAGATTAGCATATTCAGGGCATTTATTAATAAGGGGTTTTTATGGTTCGCAGCATGACAGCGTTTTCTCGCCAGGAAACAGGCGGGGTCTTCGGTAGTCTGGTGCTGGAGCTTCGCAGCGTTAACCAGCGCTTTCTCGACATCAATTTCAGATTGCCGGAAGAGCTGCGTAGTCTCGAACCCCGCTTGCGCACGGCTATTTCCGAACGCCTGAGCCGGGGCAAGGTGGAGTTTAGCCTGCGTTACCAGCCGCCGGAAGCCGGGCAGGATGAGCTGAGCCTGGACATGGATCTGGTTAAGCGGATCTCTGATGCCAGCCGTGAGATTGACCGCATTCTCTATGATCATGCCCCGGTCAACTCGCTTGAGATTTTACGCTGGCCCGGCGTACTGCAAACCCGTAGCGTGGATCAGGATACTCTGTTCACGGCGGTTAGCGTATTGCTGGATACGGCGTTGGACGATTTGATTGCCACCCGTGAGCGCGAGGGTGAGAAACTGGCGGCCGTGATTGAGCAACGTTGTGCAGCGATGGCGGCCATTGTCGAACAGGTGCGGGCAAAAATGCCCGAGATCATGGCCGCATGGCGCGAAAAACTGAAGGCGCGACTGGAGCAGGCCGGCGTCGAAGTGGATGCCGAGCGGCTGGAACAGGAAATTGTGTTGCTGGCCAACAAGACCGACGTCGATGAAGAGCTGGATCGCCTCAGTATGCATATCGAAGAGGTTCGCCGGGTCCTGAACGACGACCAGCCCATCGGCCGGCGGCTGGATTTTCTCATGCAGGAACTCAATCGTGAGGTCAACACCCTTGGTTCCAAGTCCGTGCATGTGGACAGCACCCGCGCCTCGGTCGACATGAAGGTGCTGATCGAGCAAATGCGCGAACAGGTGCAGAATATAGAATAAGAGCAGGGCAAAGATACAGGGTTTGTGTAGGTTGGCGCTGAGCCTGCTTTTCAGGGCGAAGCCCAACACAAAGCAAGAGAATGAAAAAAACATGAGTAACAAAGATACAGGCACGCTCTACATTTTCTCCGCCCCCTCGGGGGCGGGCAAGACTTCACTGGTGAAAGCATTGCTGGCGGAAGTGGACGGTATCGAGGTATCGGTGTCTCACACCACCCGCGTCATGCGCCCCGGCGAGCAGGACGGGGTGGACTACCACTTTATCAGCAAGGATGAATTTGAAAATATGGTCGAGGCCGATGCCTTTCTGGAACATGCGCAGGTGTTTGACAATTTCTACGGCACCGCGCGCAGCAGCATTGATACGCGGCTGGCGGCAGGGGCGGATGTGATTCTGGAAATCGACTGGCAGGGTGCGCGCCAGGTGCGGGCCTGGAAATCCGATGCGGTCAGCGTGTTTATTTTGCCGCCCTCACGTGAAGCGCTCAGGGAACGGCTGCGCGGGCGCGGGCAGGACAGTGAAGAAATTATCGCCCGGCGTATGCGTGATGCGGTTAGTGAAATGTCGCATTATGCGGAATTCGATTATCTGGTGTTCAATGACCGCTTTGAGACTGCCCTGCAGGAACTGGTGGCTATTGTTACGGCTGAGCGCCTGCGCATGGCCCCCCAGCGCGCACGTCACGCAGCCATATTGGCTGCGCTTCTGGCGTAAGTCCGGGGGATTGCGTTATACTGCGCGGTCCGTCGGGGCTGTCGCCTGGCAGTGGTGGACATTTTATTGAAATAGTTATGGGGTTTGTTCAGATTTCTGGGGAACCTCGGGCAAAAATCGGAGTAAATTATGGCGCGTGTGACCGTTGAAGACTGTCTTGAGAATGTAGACAATCGTTTTGAGCTTGTGCTGGTAGCGTCCAAACGCGCCCGGCAGCTGGCCAATGGCAGGGAACCCCTGGTCGAAGAAGAAAACGACAAACCTACGGTGATCGCATTGCGTGAGATTGCCGAGGGTCTGATTGATGCGGACATCCTCAATGAGGAGCCGGAAGTAGCGGAAGAAGTGGTGCTGGAAGAGGAAACCAGCGAACAGGAAACAACGCTTGTTGCCCCCGAGGGCGATGATGCCGGTATCGATGTTGCCGCGGCTATCAAGGCCGCCCTGGGTGGCATGGGCGGTGGGCTGGCCGATGTGGCTGCTGCAGATGAAGCTGAGAGCGGCGATGGTGCAGCGGAAGCCGATACGGATGAAGGAGGCGAGTAATCGCCCGTCCAGACAAGCATAAAGATACCCAGGGGGTGCCGGAACCTTTTCGTATCCGGCATCTCTGCAAACTCCTTGAGGAATATCTGGAGCCCGGCCAGGTTTCCGATGTCTATCGCGCCTACCTCTTTGGCGCCGAAGCCCACGAAGGCCAGCGCCGCCTGAGTGGCGAACCCTATATCACACATCCCATTGCCGTTGCCCGCATCCTTGCGGAGTTGCACATGGATCACCAGAGCCTGATGGCCGCCATTCTGCACGATGTCATCGAGGATACGGAAACCGTCAAGGACCAGATTAAGTCGCGTTTTGGCGAAGACGTAGCCGAACTGGTGGACGGTGTCAGCAAGCTGACCCACATTCATTTTGAGAGCCGGGCCGAGGCGCAGGCGGAAAACTTCCGCAAGATGATGCTGGCCATGGTGCGCGATATCCGCGTCATACTGATCAAGCTGGCGGACAGGTTGCACAACATGCGCACGCTCGGTGTTATGCGTCCCGACAAGCGCCGCCGCATCGCCCGTGAGACCCTGGAAATCTATGCGCCTATCGCCAACCGGCTGGGCATGAATCACCTGCGTGTGGAACTGGAGGATCTGGGCTTCAAGGCCATGTATCCCCTGCGTAGCCGGATTCTTGAAGATCGCCTGAAAAAGGCGCGCGGCAATCGTAATGAAATCGTCAGCAAGATCGAAGAGACTATCAATACCCGGCTGGCGCAGGAAGGCCCGCCCGGACGGGTACAGGGGCGTGAAAAGCATCTTTACAGCATCTATCTGAAAATGAAGCAGAAGCACCTGCCTTTTTCGGAGATCATGGACGTGTATGCATTTCGCATCACCGTAGATTCGGTCGATGATTGCTACCGTATGCTGGGCGTCATGCACAGTCTTTACACGCCCATGCCGGGGCGCTTCAAGGACTACATCGCGATTCCCAAGACCAACGGCTACCAGTCCCTGCATACGGTGTTGTTCAGTCCCTATGGCGTGGCCATCGAGGTGCAGATCCGTACCGGGGAAATGGACAGGGTGGCCGAGGCCGGCATTGCTGCTCACTGGCTCTACAAGACCAGCGAACCGGTAAGTAACAACGCCCAGATCCGCGCTCGCCAGTGGCTGCATGACATGCTGGAAATGCAGCAGAATGCGGGTAATTCGCAGGAGTTTCTGGAAAACGTCAAAATCGATCTGTTCCCCCATGAAGTTTATGTATTCACCCCCAAGGGTGAGATCATGGAGCTGCCGCACGGCGCAACGGCGGTGGACTTTGCTTATGCGGTGCACTCGGATGTGGGTAACCAGTGTGTGGCGGTGAAAATCGATCGTCGGCTTATGCCCCTGCGCACGGAACTGTCCAGCGGCCAGACGGTTGAGATTATTACCTCCAAGGGGGCGCAACCGAACCCCGCCTGGCTGGACTTCGTGCATACCGCCAAGGCGCGGTCCAATATTCGTCACTTCCTCAAGAACCTGCGCCGCAACGAAGCCGTTACCCTGGGGATTCGTCTGCTAAACAAAAGTCTGGCGGCGCATAACAGCGGGCTTGATCAGCTTTCGGATGAACAGATCCAGCGGGTGCTGGACGAATACGGTTTTGATTCCATGGAAGCCATGTACAGCACCATTGGTCTTGGCGGTCATATGCCTATGGTGATTGCCCGCGCCCTGTTACAGGCAGAGTCTGATTCGGAAAATGAAGCGGCAGAGCAGGGCAAGCCCAGACCGTTGGCAATCAAGGGCACTGAAGGTGCGGTGGTGACCTTCGCTAAATGTTGTCGCCCGATTCCCGGTGATTCCATCCTTGGTTTTGTAACATCAGGACGCGGGATTGTGATCCACACAGAAGACTGCAAGAATGTCGCCGAATACCGCAGCCGACCAGAAAAATGGATCGACGTGGAATGGGAGAAGGAAACTAGCGGTGACTTCCCGATTGACATTAAGGCCCTGGTGGAAAACCATCGCGGAGTACTGGCCAAGGTCGCCGCCACGCTGGCCGAGATGGAAGCGAATATCGAAAACGTCAGCATCGAGGAACGCGATGGCATGCATTCCATCCTCAGCTTTACGGTTGCAGTGCAGGACAGGAAGCATCTGGCGCGGATCATGCGCAGGCTGCGCAATCTTGAATACGTAGTGCGCATATATCGGGTTAAGCGATAAACAGCTGTGCGCCTGAAGGCGCACCTACAATTAAACACGGCTTGTATCTTTGATTTTGAACCTAAGGAAACTCTGATTAATTCCACCGTTCGTGGTGAGCCCTTCGGCTTCGCTCAGGATGGCCTTGTCGAACCATGAACACCAAATCTAACAAAATCAGTATGTTAAAAACAACACCCTTCGACAAGCTCAGGGTGAACGGAATTAATCAGATCTTCCCTAAATATTAAAGGTAAAAAAACATGAACCGAAAAATCATCCAGACGGACAAGGCACCGCAGGCGATCGGTACTTATTCGCAGGCGGTAAGGGTGGACAACACGGTCTATCTTTCCGGGCAGATTCCGCTGGTGCCGGAGACCATGGAGCTGGTGGATGGGGATATGAGCACGCAGATCCACCGCGTGTTTGATAATCTTCAGGCGGTCTGCCAGGCGGCCGGAGCTGAACTTAACGATATCGTTAAGCTCAATGTATTTCTGATCGATCTCAATCACTTCCCTCTGGTGAACGAAGTCATGGCGTCTTATTTCAGCGAACCCTATCCGGCGCGTGCGGCGGTGGGTGTGGCGGCGCTGCCCAAGGGCGCCGAGGTTGAAATGGACGCGGTGCTGGTGCTGCCCTGAGTTCCTGTTTCGTGTTCTGACTGGAAGTACTGAAAAAATTATTTACATGGACGTTCATCTGAATTTTGTCACTTAAGTATTAAATGGAATTGATACCATGACAGAAGAAAACGCCTTACTCTCTCTCAGGGGCATTGGACCACGGATGCTCGAACGGCTGGCAAAGCTGAACATCGCCAGTCTTTCTGATCTCTTGTTTCACTTGCCCCTGCGTTATCAGGATCGTACTCGGGTTCGACCGCTTGGCAGTCTGCGTCCCGGTGAGGAAGTGCTGGTTGAAGGCACGGTGGATCTCAGTGAAATTAAATTTGGTCGCCGGCGTATGCTGTTGAGTCATATCAGCGATGGCACAGGCTCTATCCTGCTGCGATTTTTTCATTTTTCAAATCAACAGAAACAACAGCTGGCGCCCGGTGTACGGATTCGTTGTTTTGCTGAAGTGCGGCGCAGCGCTGCCGGGCTGGAAATGGTGCATCCCGAATATCAGCTGGGTTCGGAGATATCTGAAAATGGCGTCAGCAAAACACTCACGCCCATCTATCCCGTTACCGAAGGCCTGCACCAGATCGGCATGCGCAAACTGATGACACAATTGCTTGAGCGGCTGGCGCAGGACGAAATAGAGCTGGCGGAATTATTGCCTGAACCAGTTTTGACTGAAAAGCAGATGCCAACGTTAAAACAGGCGCTGTTGTTCATTCATCAGCCGCCCGTCGATACAAAGCTCAGTGATTTTCAGCAAGCGCGGCATCCCGCCTATCAGCGTTTAATTTTTGAAGAGCTGCTGGCGCATTATTTAAGCCTGCGACAGTTGCGCCATCGTATGCAGGCGCATGCCGCACCGGTACTGGAATCCGGAGACTATGCCAGGCGTTTTGTCGAGGCCCTGCCCTTTACACTGACGGACGCGCAGCAGCGCGTATATGCGGAGATAGAGAAAGATATTCAGCAGCCGCGGCCCATGCAGCGACTGGTGCAGGGCGATGTGGGTTCGGGCAAAACGATAATAGCGGTGCTGGCGGCGTTGTCTGCCGTTGAGCAGGGTTATCAGGCGGTGATCATGGCGCCCACCGAAATTTTGGCGGAACAGCATTTTCATAATATCGAAGCCTGGATGGCGGCACTGGATATTCGGGTGACCTGGCTGTCGGGCAAACTTAAGGCGGCCCAGCGTCGCCAGGCGATGGATGAGATTGCCGCCGGTGTTACTCAGATCGCCGTGGGTACCCATGCCCTGTTCCAGAATGAGGTGTGCTTTGCCCGTCTGGGTCTGGTGGTGGTGGATGAACAGCATCGCTTTGGCGTGCACCAGCGACTGGCGCTGCGGGAAAAGGGCCGCTCAGGAAACCACTATCCCCATCAGTTGATTATGACGGCGACACCGATTCCCCGCACCCTGAGCATGGCGGCTTATGCAGATCTGGATGTCTCCGTGATCGACGAATTACCCCCGGGGCGCAAACCGGTCGAAACCGTGGTGATCCCGGAATCGCGGCGTGACGAGATCGTGCAGCGCGTACATCGCGCCTGCCGTGAAGGCAAACAGGTGTACTGGGTCTGTACTCTGATAGAAGAATCTGAGGCCCTGCAGTGTCAGGCGGCGGAAGATACGGCGCAGCAATTAAACCAGGCCCTGAGTGATGTGAAAACCGCGCTGGTGCACGGGCGCATGAAGTCAGTGGAAAAAGAAGCCGTGATGCAGGCCTTCAAGCAGGGTGAGATTGATCTGCTAGTGGCGACGACGGTGATTGAAGTAGGGGTTGATGTACCCAACGCCAGTTTGATGATTATCGAGAATGCCGAACGGCTGGGGCTGGCACAGCTGCACCAGTTACGCGGGCGGGTAGGACGGGGCGATCAGGCCAGTGTCTGTGTGCTGATGTATAAAAAACTGTCGCAACAGGCGCGCGAACGCCTTGGCGTGATGCGTGAAACCAGCGATGGCTTTGAGATTGCACGCCGTGATCTGGCCCTGCGTGGCCCCGGTGAAATTCTGGGAACCAGACAGACGGGCCTGTTGCAGTTGAAGATTGCCGACCTGCAGCGGGATCAGTTGCTGGTAGAAGAAGTCGCAGGGGTTGCAGACAGGTTGCTGGAAAATAATCGCGCCTGCGCCGAGGCGCTGATTGAGCGCTGGACGGGGTCAGCCGCCCGCTTTGCGGATGTGTGATTGAGCGAGCACGAACTGTTCAATGCTGTTTATAAAATAGCTTGATGGGTTTCACTTCGTTCTACCCATCCTACTCTTTATTTATATTCCCGTAGGATGGGTAGAACGAAGTGAAACCCATCAATTAAGCTCGGGTGAAAGAGCGTCCATCATTCGCTGGTTTTGTCGGCTGGAATTTCAGAAAAAACAAGCGTCTGGTTACGGCCGCTGTTTTTTGCAAGATAAAGTGCTTTGTCGGCATTTTCAATCAGGCTGTTTTCATCCTGAGAACACTTTGGAAAACAGGAAATGCCCATGCTGATACTGGTATGAAATGGTTTCTGATTACTGATATGCAATTGCAACTGTTCAACCGATTTACGAATACGTTCGGCAACCTGAAAAGCGATGTCGGCTGTAATACCGGGTAACAGGAAAATAAACTCTTCGCCACCATAACGGGCGACGACATCAATATCACGGGTGATGTTCATAAATATCTGCGCCAGCTCAGTGAGCACCATGTCCCCGGTAGTATGTCCGTAGCTGTCATTGATGGATTTAAAATTATCAATGTCGGCCATGATCAAGGAAAATGGTTTGTTGCTGCGGCGGCTGCGCAGCAGTTCCTGCTCCAGGCGCACCATAAATTCCCGCCGATTGAACAGGTTGGTCAGTTCATCAGTCATCGAAAGAGTAACCGCACGGGTATGCAGATGGGCATTGCCGATCGCGCCGGTAGCGATATGGGAGAGGGTGCCCAGCAGGGCGTACTCGTCCTCAAAGAGTTCCTGGCGATGATGAAAATAAAGATACTGCACACCCAGCCGGCGTTTGTGACTCACCAGTGGCAGACAGACAAAGGAGGTAATGCCTTCCTCTCGTGCCAGTCGGCTAAGCTGATACTGCGTATCTGGCAGATCATTGCTGAGGATGTAGTGGTTGTTCTTAAAGACCTCATCGGCCAGACCGCCACGGCGGAAACTCATGTTTTTAACAAACCTGGGTGACAGTCCCTGTGTATACTTTTCAGTGAAACGGCGGGACTCTGGATCAAACAGCACGATGGCGGAAGCCTGCGCCTTGACAATATCCATGGCGCACTTCATTACTTCATTCAGAGTTTCATTGACGCCAAGGGTGGCGTTGACCGTTACCGCGACCCTGTTTAACGCGGAAAGCTGTGCAGTGCGGCGCAGCATGGCTTCGCGGTTTTTGTCAAAATAGGTCTCCATGGCGATGGCGATATCAAGAAACACTACTTTGAGAATGGATTGCACGGCCTGCAGACGATCGTGCTCGCCAGTTTTAACGTAGCTGGAAATCTGTGGGATGAGCAGAGACAGGTATTGCCGGTAGGCGCCAATATACCAGCGGGGTTCCAGTCCGACCTGCTGGTGGGTACGGCCAACCTGGAAACGATCACGCAAATAGGCATCATCATATTCACCGCAGGCCAGTGAAATAAAATAGCGACTCTGTGACTCTTTCAGCTGTTTAAGAGTGTCCTCATCAGGAATGAGGGATTTGGAAAATTCAAACTTGAGCAGGTGGGCATAGAACTGTTCGATAAAAAAAGCGGAATCTTTTTTAAGGTACTGGTGCAGATTCGTCAGAATGCTGATATCGGTATCATTGAACTCAAGAAAACGTTTGAGTTCTTCAACATCCTCCAGAGCAAAATGTGACTCGATTTCAGGCATAAGCTTGCGATGGGCATCGATTATATTAATTATAAGACTGAGTATAGCAATTAATAACAGCTTCTTTATTGTGAGTCTATTTTTTAGTGGGCAAACAGTCGAATCAAATATCGAGCTGCACGCGTATTTTGTTGCCGGTCTCACAACCAGATTAATTTTCATTTAAGCATGGGCTGCTAAGCTTTTATTATCTTTGGCAGCATTGAGGGAAATGATGATGAATTATCCGGGGTCGGTCACTGCTCAATCTGTATCCAGTATTCATATGGCGCCGCTTGCAAACCGGATGCTGAACCTGTTGTTTTTATTCAGCATGCTGACGTCTTCGCTGGCGATGTTTCTGCTGCCGGCTGACGCTGAAGCCATTCCTGTATTTGCGCGCAAATACAAACTCAGCTGTGCGGCCTGCCATGCGGCGTTTCCACGCCTGAATGCGTTTGGCAAGCAGTTTGTCGAAGCCAATTACCGGTTGCCCAACTGGAAAGATACAACGGTGGAGACGGGGGACGAGATGCTGGCGCTGCCGAGCTCGGTGCCGCTGGCGATCCGCGCCCAGGCCTATGTGCAGCAGCGGCAGGCTAAATCCATCTCGGTTGAAACGGGTGAAACTACGCAGGCCAGTACCGATATTCAGGGGCCCTACCTGATCAAGCTTTTGTCCAGTGCGCCATTATCAGAACATATCAGTTATTACTTCTATGGTATTTTTGCGGAAAAAGGTGATAACGGTACGGTGATCATCGAAGATGCCTGGTTCTCACATGATGATCTGTTTGATACGGGTGCGGGCATGATGTTCGGTCAGTTTCAGGTCTCGGATCTAATGTTTCCACGGGAAACGCGCATGACGTTTCAGGATTTTATGGTCTATCGCATGGCCGGGCTGACTTACGATCGCGGGCTGGTATTCAATTATGATCTGGGGCCGGTGGGGCTGGATATCGGGGTGGTCAACGGCAATGGCATCCATGGTAATCTCAGTATCAACAGTCCCGGCTACAAACGTCCTGATCATATGTTTGACAATGATACGGGCAAGGCGCTGTTCGGGCGGCTGGGTATGACACCGGGCGGCATCGATCTCGGACTGTTCTATTATGCGGGTTCGCAGAAAAATATTACCGGCGTTGCGGGAACGGTCAGCGGCAGCCGTGACACAGATAAGAACGCCTGGGGCGTGGACCTGTCCGGCAAGCTGGGTAACGATACTTACTGGTTTGCTCAGGCTATCTGGAATGACTGGCGGGGCGTTATTGACAGCAACCGGAACTACCGCTGGTTTGGCGCTTTTGCCGGAGTAGACTACGTGTACAGTTCCCACTGGACCTGGTCGCTGCTGTACAACTACGCGGATGCCGGTGATCTGGATAATACCGATACGGTTTATGAAGGCATCAACATCAACAGCCTGACCGCGGCCGCCTCCTATTATTTTATGCGCAATATCAAGGCGGTGCTGGAAGTGAACGCCGATTTCCAGAGCAGGGTTGAGCAAACCGGCAGCTACTACACCGGCCATCTCACCGGCGAGAACTACGCCCTGATCGGACTGGACGCGGCCTTCTAGCCAGCATGGGTTTTGTAATTAACGCAGAGAACGCAAAGGCGCAGAGACGCGGAGATGCTATGGTATGTTGCATCTGGTAAAGAAGGACAATATTGAAACTTTGCAGCCAGTTAGTCTTTCTCTCCATGCAGGCGCATGGGGCTTAGTGGTTACACCGGCGAAGACCAGTGTCCATAAAGGAATCACCCATTATTATACAGGCCCCATGCGGAAACACCGCCTGCTGGTCTCACCAACAGTGATGTTGCACAAAATATTCAATCTCCGCGTCTCTGCGCCTTTGCGTTCTCTGCGTTTATATTACGCAGTGAGAAAAGGGGGGGCTGGGCATTGATCCCGCTTATCAAGATTATTCTTCTGTCACACTCGCGATGCGTGTAAAATTTCCTCTTTTGCCCGGCTGCTGGGCGTGCAAATTCGGGGAAGCTGTTGAATCGATTTGGTCGTCATCTTTATGAGCCGGTGTGGCGGGTGCGTTCGCGCCTGTTTGCCGAGGCGGTTCCCGTTGATATGGCTGACTGGCTGTTTGACCGGGGCTCGCTTACCCGCCGCCTGCAGACGGCCTGTCCAACGGGTTTTCGGGTCGAGCTGGTGGCGCAGGGCTGGCAGCGACCGATGCTGAATGAAGCCATGCGCCTGGCTGTGTCGCCGGATCGGCTGGCCCTGGTGCGTCAGGTCTATCTGTTCTGTCACGCTCGTCCCGTGGTCTATGCGCGGACGGTGATCCCGGTGTCCACCCTCAGTGGCGCCGAACGGCATCTGGCCTGTCTCGGCAACCGACCGCTGGGGGCGGTGTTATTTGCCGCGCCTAATATGTCCCGTGACGAGGTCGAGGTGGCCTGTATTCGTCCCGGCCAGCGTATTTTCACCCGCGCCACCCGCGTACTGGACGCCAAACCGGCTTCCATCTGGGGGCGGCGTTCGGTGTTTTATCTGTCGGCCAAGCCGCTGCTGGTTAGCGAAGTATTTCTGCCGGGAATAGCAGATTGTCGTGCAGCGGGAAGGGAGGTGGAATCAGGATTATGAAAGCACGCTGGCAGGCCATCGACTGGGCGCATCTGCGTGAGCGTGCGACCCAGTATTACTACCTTACCCGTTTACACCGTCCCATCGGTATTCTGTTGCTGCTCTGGCCTACCGGCTGGGCTTTGTGGGTGGCGGCGGGCGGCTGGCCGGACTGGCCGGTGTTGCTGGTGTTTTTGCTGGGTGTTGTGCTCATGCGCTCGGCCGGCTGTGTGATCAACGACTTTGCCGATCGCGATTTTGATCCCCAGGTCAGCCGTACCCGCGAGCGCCCCATTGCCAGTGGCCGGGTAACCCCAAGGGAAGCCCTGTGGTCGTTCACCGGCCTGTGCCTGCTGGCCTTCCTGCTGGTGTTGAGCATGAACCGTCTGACCATCTATCTGTCCTTCGTGGCCGTGGCGCTGGCCGCCATTTATCCCTTCATGAAGCGTTACACCCATCTGCCGCAGGTGGTGCTGGGCATGGCGTTTGGCTGGTCTATTCCGATGGCGTTTGCCGCACAGACAGGCGAGGTGCCGCGTATCGCCTGGCTGATTTATGTGATCAATGTGCTCTGGTCGGTTATTTACGACACCATGTACGCGATGGTGGACAGGGAAGACGATATCAAAGCAGGCGTCAAATCTACGGCGGTACTGTTTGCCGACGCGGATCGCGTCATTATTGGTATTTTGCAGGCCTTCATGCTGCTGGGACTCGTATTGCTGGGTGGGCAGCTTGAGCTGTCGACGGCCTATTATGCGGGTGTGGCGGTGGCGGCGGGTCTGTCCCTGTACCAGCAATATCTTATCCGCGATCGTGAACCGAGCGCCTGTTTCAGGGCCTTTTTGAATAATAACTGGCTGGGTTTTGCCGTATTTGCCGGTCTGTTCCTGAGTTATCTGTAAATTCTGCTCGCCTGGCGCGGGATTCTCGCGTTTTTCTGCTCATCATCTGGCGTGATGATTATTTATTCATCAATTATTTCAGTATTTTACGCAATATTTGTAAACATTTACTGACAAGCCGCCGATAACTCTCATATTGGTATATGGATTGCTAGTTCTATTTGCTGGCAAATTCAGTTGTTATTTCATGGGGAGAGCATCCTGTTTTCTTTTTTGCGAAAAAAAGCGAAAACCAACAGCCTGCTGGGCATGAGTCGCAGTGGGGAGGGTTTTGTGCTGGCGCAGGTTCAGTTGCGTGAGTCGGGCAAGCCGCTGCTGAGCATGCTGGAGTCAGTTGCAGTCGGTGAGCTGGCCGCTGTGTGTGAAGCACAGAAACTTGGCAAACAGCCGCTTTCGGTGGTCATGGAGCCGGGTGACTTTTCCCTGCAGTTGCTGGAGAAGCCACAGGTAGCGGAGGATGAAATACGTGATGCGGTGCGCTGGAAGATCAGGGAGTTGCTGGATTATAACGTGGATCAGGCTGTCGTCGACGTGTTCGAGATCCCCGGTCTTAAGGAACAGGGGCGCACGCCCCAGATCTATGCGGTCTATGCGCATGAGGATCGGCTGCGGGAATATATCGAGCAGGTAGCGTCCGCCGACATGGATCTGAATTACATCGACATTCCTGAGCTGGTGCAGCGCAATATCGCCAGCCGCCTGGCTGAGGATAAAAGTGGGCTGGCGTTGCTTAATCTGCAGCAACAGACTGGCCTGCTTACCCTCACTCACCAGTCCACCCTGTTTCTGGCGCGTGAACTGGACAGTGGTTACCAGCATCTGGCAGGCGTAGCGAATGCAGCGCTGGCGGTCAATGACAGCCCCATGGCATTAAGTGAACAGCCGGGGGAGGCGCTGGAGGCGGTAGCGCTGGAAGTCCAGCGTTCGCTGGATTACTACGAAAGCCATTTTGGCAAGCCCCCCATCAGGAATCTGGTGATTGCACCGCTGGCGCAGCCGGTGCCTGAATTGCTGGAGCATATTCGCAGCAGTCTGGGTCTGAACGTGAGAATGCTGGATCTGGCTGAAGTGATTGACGCCGCGGCAGAGATAGATACAGATATGCAGGCGCGTGCTTTTTATGCGATTGGCGCGGCCCTGCGTTCGGAATGACGGCTATGCAGCAGATTAATCTTTATCAGTCCTGCCTGCAGAAAAAAAAGACCCGCCTGTCTTCACGGCAACTGCTGATTGCCATGGCGCTTGTCAGTGGACTAATGCTGGGCCTGGGGCTGGTCTACAGCCTGCAGGTAGGCGAGCTGGAAGCGGAACTGGAAACGGTGAGTGCTGTGCAGGCTGCAAAAATGGCGCAGATTGAAACCCTGCAGGCGCAGCTTCAGGCGCGCCGCAAAAATGCACGACTGCAGGCCGAGGTGGATGCGCTGATGCTTGAAATCAGTAACCGGCAGAAAGTCATGAAAGTGCTGGGGGAACAGCGCTTTGGCAATATTGAAGGTTTTACCGAGCATGTCAGTGGACTGGCGCGCCAGCGCCTTGACGGACTCTGGTTCACCGAAGTGAGGATTAGCCATGGGGGGCAAACGCTGGGCCTCAAAGGTCGGACGTTGAAAGCTGAGTTGTTGCCGCGCTACCTGCAGCGGCTATCGACTGAAATGATCTTTGCCGGCAAGGCATTTGAAACATTGTCGATGTCGCGCAATCAGGATCGGCCGAGTCGGATGGATTTTGAGCTGCATGGTGTGGGTGAAGAGCTGCGTGAAGCCAGGGGCGGTAAGAGCTATGCGGCCAATGGAGGGGTGCCATGAAAATAGCATGGCTGAATCATTATCTGGCGCGTTTTGATGCACTGGCCGAGCGTGATCGTATGGCTGTCAGTCTGTTGCTGCTGGTATCACTGCTGATGTTGTTTTACCTGCTGTTTATCGAGCCGCAAATGCTGCACGCAGAAGCGCTGAACAAGCAGATTAACAGTATGCAAATGCAGGTGAAGGCCGGTGAACAACAGATCGGCCTTTTACAAAAGCGTTTACACCAGGATCCCGATGCCGAAAACCGGCAGTTGCTGGCGCGGCTCAAACGCCAGAAGCAGCAGATCGATGAACAGTTGCAGGTGAAAATGCAGGGGCTGATTGCCCCGGCGCAAATGGCGCAGGTGCTGGAATCGGTGCTGACACAGAGCACGGCGCTGAAACTGGAAAAACTGAATAATTTACCCGTACGCCCGCTATTAGAAGATAGCCTGGATGATAAACAGGGGAAAAACGCGGCTGCATCAGCGGATGTCGGCGTTTATCGGCACGGCCTGCAGATTGAGTTTCGGGGCAGTTATCTGCAGATGCTGGCCTATCTCCGGCTGCTGAAAACCCTGCCCTGGAATTTTTACTGGGACAGCATCGAGGTAACGATGGATAAATATCCACAGGCGCAGATTGTGATGACTGTGCACACCCTGAGTTTCACACCCGGCTGGATTGGAGTCTGAGATGCGTGGGCTGTGGTTACTGCTTATGTTGCTGTTGTTGACGTCGGTAACAATACAACTGGCGCACGCCGAAGTACTGGATGATCCCATGCGCCCACCGGGTTATGCGTTGGCGGGGGCGGGTAAAAAGGTCAGTGTGAAAAAAGGCTGGCATCTGAGTGCGATTCGCATTGATGCCAATCGCCGTTTTGCCATTATTAATGGCCGCACACTGGAAGTTGGCGCATGGGTTAACCGGGCGCAGGTGCTGGAAATCTTACCGCAGCGGGTTCGGCTGAAAGGGGCTCAGGGACCATTTTCGATCAAGCTGGTAAAAACACAGGTAAAGAAAGTGAGAATGGTTCAGCGTGAAAAGCAAACAGGTCATAACTGATGGAGAAACCTGCCGGGTATGTGGAGTGATATGAACAGAATTGGCTTTTTAGCAGGGCAGTTGTCGGCTTTGTTGTTGCTGGTTTCCTGTGCGACGGATAGTGCGCGGGAGGGGCCGGCGCCGATAGCGTCCATTGATAATGCGTTTGCAGAGATCGATGCGGGCTCAGAAGGCGGCATGGCTGTACCCGTGTCGGATGAGAAGATCGCCGATGCGCTGTTACCCGCCATCAATCTTGATCTGCCTGGCAGCCCGGCAGTGGACGCCGAACCCCGTTTCGATATCAAGGTCAATCGTGCCCATGTAAAACAGTTTTTCATGGGCCTGGTGGAGGGCACACCTTATAACATGGTGGTGCATCCGAAAGTCAGCGGACGTATTACGCTGGATCTGAAAAATGTGACCGTGCCGGAAGTGATGGACGTGGTGCGCAGTGTCTATGGCTATGACTTTGAAAAAACAAAAACCGGCTATCAGGTTTTCCCCAACACCCTGAGTACGCGTGTTTTCAACGTCAACTACCTGGATATCAAACGTAAGGGCAAGTCACAGATGCGTGTCAGCTCCGGCCAGGTAACCGAGTCGCCCAACGTTGGGCGGGGTACCAGTGGCGGCTATCAGGGGGGTAGCTATCAGGGAGGCAGCTTCAGCAACTCTGGCTCATCAGGTTCGAGTAGCCGCAATCGTTCGCTGGTATCGGGCAGTGAAATTGAGACGAGTTCAGAGTCCACGTTCTGGAAAGAGTTAAAGAAAACCATCAAGGTGTTACTGGGCAGCAAGGAGGGCCGTAGCGTGGTGGTTAGTCCCCAGTCCGGCATCGTTGTCGTTCGGGGCATGCCGGGTGAGTTGCGCATGGTCGAGAAATTCCTCAACAGGACTCAGGACGTGATTCAGCGGCAGGTGATTATCGAAGCCAAGATTGTTGAGGTGGAGTTGAGTGATGCTTTTCAGGCAGGGATAAACTGGTCGGCCCTGAAAGCCACCGCCAATAACAGTTTTCAGGCCAGCCAGGTAGGGGGCGGCAGTATCTTTGGCGGCTCTGGCGTGACTTCTACTGCAGGCAACTCAGGGGATCTAAATCCAGCCAGCCTCTCGCAGGTGGTGGGTTCAACTACGACAGCACTGGGCGGGATATTCTCGATTGCGCTGAATATCAGCAATGATTTTTCTGCTTTCATTGAACTGTTGCAGACCCAGGGAGATGTGCAGGTGCTATCCAGCCCCAAGGTTTCGACCATTAACAACCAGAAGGCGGTGATCAAGGTTGGTCAGGATGAATTCTTTATTACCGATGTACAGTCCAATACCAATATCGCTACCGGCACCTCCAGCACTAACAGCAATGTCGAGCTGACGCCTTTCTTTAGCGGAGTGGCGCTGGATGTTATACCCCAGATCAGTAACGATAACGAAATCATCCTGCATATCCACCCCTCAGTGAGCAAGGTTATGGAAAAGGTCAAGGACATCGGGCTTTCCAGTACCACCAGTCTGAGTGTGCCCCTGGCTATCAGCACCATCCGGGAGTCGGATAGCATTATCCGGGCTAAAAACGGGCAAGTGGTGGTGCTCGGTGGTCTGATGCAGGATGCGATCAAGGATGAAGACGCTTCGGTGCCTTTCCTCAGCGACCTGCCACTGATTGGCAGTCTGTTCAAGCATGTGCGCAAGGTCAAAAAGAAAAGTGAGCTGGTCATTCTGCTAAAACCGATTGTGGTGGAAAACAATGACCAGTGGGCTGATGCCATTAATCGTTCACAACAAAGGGTCAACAGTATTTATGAGCGCTAAATATGAGTTTCAAAAAGTGTCCATAGTTCACCTTTCCAGGTTGTCTCTTTTAGTCTGTATGGCGGGTAAATAAGTCATGTATCTTGAATATTTTGGCCTGAACGAATCACCGTTTTCACTGACGCCGGATACGGGCTTCTTCTTTTCTTATGGGCACTATGCGGATGCTCTGAATACGCTGCTGGTGGCGCTGAAAACCGGTGAAGGCTTTATCAAGGTTACCGGTGAAGTGGGAACGGGAAAAACCCTGTTATGCCGCAAGCTGCTGAATACACTGGATGAGGATGTCGTAACCGCCTACATCCCCAACCCGATGCTGACACCCTATGGTCTGTTGACGGCAGTGGCGGAAGAACTGGGAATCAATATTGACCGGCATTACGGCCATCACCAGTTGCTGAAAATGATCTTCGGGCGCCTGATTCAGTTTACAGCAGAAGGCAGGCGTGTGGTGCTGTGCATGGATGAAGCCCAGGCCATGCCGATTGAAACTCTCGAATCCCTGCGCCTGTTGACCAACCTGGAAACGGAAAAGAACAAATTGCTGCAGGTGGTGCTGTTTGCCCAGCCGGAACTGAATGAAAAACTCAACCGGCAGGAAATACGGCAACTGAAACAGCGCATCACCTTTTCCTATACCCTGGCGCCCATCGACAGAGCGGGAATGGTGTCTTATGTGTCTCACCGGCTGATGACGGCCGGCTATCAGGGGGGCGAACTGTTTTCGTTACCGGCGTTGCAGGATTTATACAAGGCCAGCCGGGGGATTCCACGCTTGATCAATATCCTTTCTCACAAGGCCATGCTGGCCAGTTATGGCAAGGGGGAACGGCTGGTGACGCCGGTGCATATGCAAATGGCAATAAAGGACACCGAGGATGCTCAGCTATATCCACATTTGCACCTGCATAAGGGCGGGATCTGGGTAGCGGTAAGTCTGGTGCTGGCGGCGCTGGCGGGCATGCTGGTGCAAAGTGCCTGAGATGGGGAGCCTGCAATGAGTCTGATCAATCAGGTTCTTAAAGATCTGGAACAGCGGCGTGAGGAGCCTGTCTCTTCAGCGGAAGGTTCAATCATCACCATGCCGCGTTACACGGCAGCCGGAGGAGGCAATCCATTTGTTGTTTATGTTTTCGGTGCGCTGTTAATTATTTTGTCACTGGCGATTGGGTTTCTGGTCTGGGATCGGCTGGTGGAAAAGAACCATTCTTCGGCAATCACCGGTGTTGATATGCCAGCTTCGATTCCGGCTCCGGTCTCGACTATTGTTTTCAGGCCGCCCACGGCTGCACCGGCAGCATTGCCGCCTGCAGTAGAAACGATGGTAACAACCGAGACTGAGAGTATCAGCCGGCCAGAGACAGTAGAGAAAAAGCGGGCTCAGAAAATCGATCCTGGAAAAAGCACGGCCGCACCTGTAAGGGCCGGGTTGAAAAAAGCGGCTCCCGTGGTTGCCTCAGAAGATGAACTACTGGTTGAAGATGGCGTCAAAAGCGGAACAATAGAAAAACAGCGGCGTCCATTGACAGAAAAACAGCTGGCTGAGCAGGCCTTCCATAAAGGTTATGCCGCCTTGCGCAAGGGGCAGGTGCAGACAGGGGAACGATTTTTTCGCAAAGCCCTGAGCGGCAGTCCGGAACACATCAGGTCACGGGAAATGCTGGCCGGGATTTATATCAAGGCCGGACGTTATGTGGAGGCGGCACAGCTGTTGAAGCAGGGCGTGGCGGTTAACCCCGATCACAGTATGTTCCGCAAACTGTATGCGCGGGTGCTGCTGGAGCAGGAGGGTCTGGATCAGGCCGTGGCTGTACTGGAACGCAGCTTGCCGCAGATAAGTCAGGATCTGGATTATTATGCGCTGCTGGCAGCCCTGTACCAGCGCCAGGGGCGGCATAAGAATGCGGTGGCGCTTTATCAGAACATGCTCAAACAAAACGCCATGGTCGGAATCTGGTGGATTGGCATGGGTGTTTCGCTGGAAAAAATGAATCAGAGCGAGGCGGCGCGTAAGGCTTATGAAAAAGCCCGCGCCAGTGGCACGCTGGCAGCGCAGATGCTCCAGTACACCGACAACCGACTAGCGGCATTGAACGAGATTGGTTATCCGGACGAGTGAATGGCACGTTTTTTGTGTTTGTTAATAAACGCAGAGGACGCAAAGGCGCAAAGGCGCAGAGTTTTTATTAAGAAACCCACTTAAATGATCCTGAGATAAGCAACGGGTTATCAATTATGTATGTTCGCCTTCAGCTGGCCGTTCAGTAGTTTTTCTTAGCAAGCAAGATGAGCTCACCTTCATAGAAGTTAAGTTAATCTCTGCGTCTTTGCGCCTCCGCGTCCTCTGCGTTACTTACAATAAAACCAATTCATAAACCTTAATCCGGTTTTTCGGCCGGCCATGATTTAATGTAGATATCCTGCTGGGCATAGGGAATCTCGATATTGTTTTCCTGGAACCGTCGGTAGACGTCGCTATTCAGTTCATCCAGCACCCGTCCGCGCAGTCCCGGTTCATTCACCCAGCTCAATAATTCAAAGGCCAGACTGGAGTCGCCAAAGTTGCGAAACCGCACCCGTGGTTCCGGTTGCTCACAGACCTCAGCATTTTCCTGCGCCACCTTCATCAGCGTGGATTTAACCAGATCAATGTCCGAACCATAGGCTACGCCGACTTTCAGGCGAATGCGGTATTTGGTGTACGGGCCACCGGATTCATTAATGATCTTGGTATTACCCATGATGGCATTCGGAATAGTGACCTCGACATCATCACGGGTAAGAATGCGGGTGCTGCGAATGCCGATGTGGGTAACTTCACCGCGTTCGCCACTGTCGAGTACGATGTAGTCGCCGATTTTGTAAGGTGTATCGGCAAGAATAAAAACGCCGGAAAACAGGTTGGCCAGGGTATCCTTTGAGGCGAAGCCAATGGCGATGCCGATAATACCTGCTGAGGCCAGCCATGCCGTCATGTCGATATTCCAGGCGTTAAAGATAAAATAAATGGCGATGGCGATAATAATGAGGATGGCCAGATTTTCAAACAGAGGCAGGGTCTGGCTGCTGACGACGGTAAAACGCTCATGAGTCTGGCTGGCGGCGCGTAACAGCAGGCGGGTGAGGCGCAAAATAAAAATTGACCAGATTATTACCGTGGTGGTTATCAGCAGTGAGATCACAATAGCTTCTGCTTTTCCTTCCAGCGCCAGATTAGTGGCAATGGATGCTGCAATGATCAGGATGCTGTAGAACACCGGGCCACGGATCAATTTGATAAATCGGTCGTCGAGTGTCGTTTGTGAGCGGTGCGTGAGTCTGCAAATGATGGAAGTGAGACTCCAGTTAAAAATCCTGGCAAGCAGATAGCCGCAGATGATAATAACCACAGCCTGGAGATAACTGTTTCCGCCAAACAGCTGCAGAAAAGGTTTTAGTTGTGTGTTGAGCGTACTAATCTGTTCCATGTCTTCCCGCCTTATGAACTGGCCTCAGCGTGGGATTATAACTAATTTCATAGACCGCCTGATAACAGGGTGGAAAAAAATAATAAATGTCAAATTATTGAATTAGCGCATAGTTATGGGCGAATGCCTGGGCTATACTTTCGCACATGATTTCTGGTTCTGATTACGCGTCATTTGATTTCCTGTTTTATGAATTTCAGGGCGGCGTGGATACAAATGTATTGATCGATTATGAATAACAGGGAAAAAGTAATGGTTAAATTATTGACTGTTGCTGTGAGTATGTTGTTCAGCAGCTTCACGGTAATGGCGGGTCCATTATCTGGAACAGGTCACCAGCGCCAGCCGTTTAAGACAGGCGTCATTTTAAAACATTCCGCGAAGCGGCAGGCTCCACTGAGTCTGAAACTGACCCATGACTATGTTGGCAGGCACTGGACTGTCCGTAGTGATTTACTCCAGCCACATTTTGCCAGTGCGACGACGGAGGATGGCCTGCCGGGTGAACTGACCGAGCTGCGCCAGCACGATGCGGCTTTATCGTTTCCGGTGGTTAACAAAGGCCTGAATCTTGATTTGGGTCTGAACATCCGCTTCATTAATGGTGGCGCTGTTTCCTATGTGGGCGGTCGGCAGCAGCGACACAACTTCAGTAAAGCCATTCCCATGTTTTATGCGGCCGCCTTATTTGACCTGCCTTTCAGGGGACTGTCGGCTGGTTTTGTTGGCCGCCATTCTGACTCCCTGATCAACCCGAGCTTTGATTACCGGGCCAAGCTGTCTTATGAGTGGGCCGGCGGCCTCGGCCTGGAAGGCGGTTGGCAGCATCAGCAATACGCCACTGATGAAGTGAACCAGTTACAGAACAAGCCGGTTTCAAAGGGGCTGTTTCTGGATCTGCACCTGAGGTTTTAATTCCGCACTATAGATCTCTATTCAGCCCGGTGGAGGGCACGGGTTTTGTGCACCACAGGCACTTTTTTCGGTCGCCTTTGCGTTTACTTTCTATGGGATAAATTCCTCGCTGCTTGCGGCGAAAACCGGTAGGAGCGGGTGATGAAAACCGGTAGGAGCGGGCTCGCCCGCGAATAGTTTGAG
>JASBTR010000192.1 GCA_030148325.1 Gammaproteobacteria bacterium | reverse complement strand
AGGAACTCTTTCTTGTGACAGCGATGCGTGATGTGCCAAACATGGTTTGGCACGAAATACCGGTTGGCTCTCGGCATGTTGCTTCCTCCTTAAAGCAGTCATTTCGTCCATGAAAAGGGCTTTCTAAACGCTATTTTATCCTCTGTTAGGGCTGAAATACCATGTATTTCAGAGGATTGCGTAGGTCCGACCCCATGGGCCATGGGCCATACCATGTATTTCAGAGGATTGCGTAGGTCCGACCCCATGGGCCGGTTCACGTAGGTCCGACCCCATGGGGTGCATGGGGTGGGCCCATGGACCAAAATTTGGCGGAGAGACAGGGATTCGAACCCTGGATGGGCTATAAACCCATGCTGGTTTTCAAGACCAGTGCTTTCAACCGCTCAGCCATCTCTCCAGTTTTGTCGCGCCCATAAGTACATAAATACAGTGTGCAGCGACAAGCGCGGCAGAATAGCCCAAATAAAATGTGATTTCCAGCGCTTTCTAACCTTGAAAGGTTAAGAATTTGTCTTGATATAGGGAACTAATCAGGTATGCTTCGGTCTACACCTGACAAGATAGTTACATCACAACGAGGGAAAAAATATGTATAGAAACCAGACTGTTGCAAGAACAAGAGAATCTGCTCTGGCGACCAACAAGGTTTTACGTAATACCTATACGCTGCTGTCCATGACCATGCTGTTTAGTGCGGCGATGGTGGCGGTGTCGGTTGTCGCTGAGTCCGGTCCGGGTACCTACCTGTTGTCCGTGCTGGGCGCTTTCGGACTAATCTGGCTGGTGCTGCCCCGTACCGCGAATTCCAGCGCTGGTCTCGGCGTAGTCTTTGCCATCACCGGGCTGCTGGGCTTTGGTCTGGGTGGCGTGCTGAACCAGTATCTGGCGATGAGCAACGGCCCGCAGCTGATCATGACCGCTTTGGGCGGCACCGGGGTCATTTTCCTGGGGCTGTCTGCTTATGCATTGACTACACGTCGTGACTTCAGCTTCCTGGGCGGCATGTTGTTCGTGGGTATGCTGGTGATTCTGGTTGCCGCGTTGGCCAATATATTCCTGGCTATTCCGGCCATGACCCTGGCTGTCTCATCTATCATTATCGTACTGATGAGCGGCTTCATTCTGTATGACACCAGCCGCATCATTCATGGTGGTGAGACCAACTACATAATGGTCACCGTGTCCCTGTATCTGAGCATTTACAACATCTTTATCAACCTGCTGGCGATACTGGGCATTATGAGTGACGACTAAGGTCCCTCAGTACGATCAGGCCGGCATAATGGCCGCGTATAGAAAAGCCCCGTGATGGGGCTTTTCTTTTTTTCCTACAGGCTAAATTTTTTCAGGAGAAAATTATGGACTGGATGAAAATTGGCTCGGCGCTATTACTGGGCGCCATGATTATCTTCATCTTCCCGAAAGCAAAGATGATGCTCAAACACAGTCCCAGGGCCAGCGCGGGTGACTGGCAGGCTGTGCTGCTGCCACTGGTAGTGCTTATTGGTTTTATCGTCCTGCTGGTGATGTCGGTATAAGTCTTACGAACTGCAGGAAAGCATGGAACAACCCGGCCGCTGGCGCGCCCAGTCCGGTCGTTTTTCTGCGAATTTTTCCCTGCCCGGTTGCTCATCATAGGGCTGACGAAACAGCGCCAGCAACTCATGAACCATTGAGTAATCCCCTTCTTCGGCCTTATCAATGGCAAGCTGGGCCAGATAGTTTCTGAACACATATGCGGGATTCACGGCATTCATTTTTTTCTGTCTGAGCTCATCGCTCACACCCTCCGCCTTCAGCTGCTGCAGATAACGATGCAGCCAGTTTTGCATGCGGGATTTATATCCAGCATCCAACTGCTGTGGCTGATACCAGGCCGGCATTAACAGATCCCGCCATTCACGCTCATCGTCCAGCTTCATGTCTGTCCGCAACAGGGCCAGCCGGCGATAGAAAAGGGTCATGTCCGTTTCGACCTGCTGCAGAATATCGGTAAGTTCTGAAACCAGCGCATTATCGAATGAGGCCAGCCCCAGCTTGTCGGCCATCATGCGCCGCCAGCCCTGCTCATAGACAGCGGCATACTCATTCAGCGCCTGTTCGAGTGGTTCAGCCTGTTCGATCAAGGGATAAATCGCGTTCGCTAGTTGCAGAAGATTCCACTGCGCGATGCGCGCCTGTTCGCCAAAGCGATAACGGCGCTGACCCGCATCGGTGGTATTCGGCGTCCAGTCCTGATCATAATTCTCCAGCCAGCCGTAAGGCCCGTAGTCAATGGTCAGGCCAAGAATCGACATGTTATCGGTGTTCATCACGCCATGCACAAAACCTACCCGCATCCAGTGCACGATCATTTCCGCCGTGCTCCGGCACACTTCCCGGAACCAGGCCAGATACGTTTCAGGCGAAGGCGCACCCAGGTGTGGGAAAAAGGTGCTTATCGTATAATCGGCAAGCCGGCGCAACAGCGCTGTCTCGCCGCGCGCCGCATGAATCTGGAAATTACCGAAACGTATGAAACTGGGTGCGACCCGGCAGACCACCGCACCCGGCTCGAGTCGGGGATGGCCATCATAGAGCATGTCCCGCATCACTTCTTCCCCGGTCACCACCAGACTCAGCGCCCGTGTAGTCGGCACACCCAGATGATGCATGGCTTCACTGCAAAGAAACTCACGCAAGGAAGAACGCAACACCGCCAGACCATCCGCATCGCGTGAATACGGCGTCGGTCCGGCGCCCTTGAGTTGTAAACTCAGCCGTTCACCCTGCGAGTTGAGGACTTCACCCAGATTAATAGCGCGCCCGTCACCCAGTTGTCCGGCCCAGTTGCCAAACTGATGACCACCGTAACAACTGGCGTAAGGATCCATGCCCGGCAGCAACTGATTGCCGGAAAACACCTCGGTAAAAAGATCTGAGGCGCAAACCTGCTCATCCAGATCCAGCGTCTGTGCAACTTCGCGGGCACAGGCGACAAGTTGCGGGCGGCTGACGCTCGTTGGCATCACCCGGGAATAGCAGGCTTCACTCACCTGCCGGCGCCTGTTGGCGCGCTCGGGATCGCACGGCAACGCGCGGGTAAATGAATTATCAAAATCCAGCGCCTGTAACGTGTTTAACTTAATAACCGAATTCAATCGCTTTTACTCTCTATTGTTTGGGCCCATTTTAAGCATCCGTTACCCCCTGCTGTAGGTGCGCCTTCAGGCGCACCTATTCGCCTGAAGGCGAATCTACATCGGGAGCCATTCCCCATAAAAAAAAGGGGCTTGTGCCTGCTGGCACAACCCCTTTATCATAGCATTTTACTCTGGAATTATCCTGCCCAGGCTGCAAGGCAGGCTGAATTCCAGCTTAACTACTTGTTATGCGACCCATCACAAAACGGCGCAGTGGCGGTTTTCCTGCAGCCACATAAATACACCTGTTCACTTTTCTCTGCTTTAAAGGCAACCGGTTCAATACCTGTTCCCTCGTGTGAGCCGTCACAGAAAGGCTGAGTCTTACTGCGCCCGCAGGCGCACCAGTAATAGTCTTTGCCCGCATCAACATCAACGGCATAGGGTTCGTTCTGACTCGCAATGGGTTGTTCACTCATGATTTTCTCCTTGGTTAATTAAATCGCGTTCATGCGGTTGGTTAAAATCGATCTCCGGCCCTTTGGGTACGATGCCGGTGGGATTGATATCTCGGTGACTGGCATAGTAATGAAGCTTGATGTGATCCATGTTTACGGTTTGCGCAACCCCGGGGTATTGATACAGCTCCCGGGTATAGGCCCACAAATTGGGGTAGTCAGCAATCCGCTTTTTATTGCATTTGAAATGGCCGACATAGACCGGATCAAAACGCACCAGGGTCGGAAACAGACGCCAGTCTGCTTCGGTAATGGTATCACCCGTCAGATAACGCTGTTGTGACAGGCGCTGTTCGATCTCATCCAGCGCTGCAAACAAATTATCATAGGCCTGCTCATAGGCTTCCTGTGTTTTGGCAAAGCCGGTTCTATAAACACCGTTGTTGATGTTGTCATAGACTGTTTTGTTTATCGCATCGATATCATCACGCAGGGCCTCGGGATAAAGATCAACCTCCGCCCTGCCCCATTCATCAAACACGGAATTAAACATGCGAATAATTTCCGAAGACTCATTATTCACAATGGTTTTGCGCTTTTTATCCCAGAGCACCGGCACGGTAACCATACCATCAAAATCAGGCTCGGCAATCTGATACACCTCCAGTAATTTTTTGCAGCCGTTTACCGTATCCGCCGTTGCACCGGGGTATTCACCAAACACCCAGCTTTCTGCCGGCATCAACGGATGTACAACCGATACTGAAATAATGTCTTCCAGACCTTTAAGCACACGATAGATCAAGGTTCGATGCGCCCACGGGCAGGCATAGGAAACATATAAATGGTAACGCCCGGGCTCAGCGATAAAGCCGCCTTCGCCACTACTGCCGGCTGCGCCATCCAGCGTGACCCAGTTACGGAAGCCTGACTTCCAGCGTATGAACTCACCTTTCAAATTTTCACTCCTTGCAAAACAGTATACCCGTGGACAATTAACGGACCGTATAGGCTGCCTGATCACTTTAATTTCTAAACGTCTAATTCCCGCACAGCTTACGGCGGGGCTGCTTATTTATCCTCAGAAACAATTATAGTTTGAAAAAATAACTAAAAAAGCGCAAATAATTACTTGTTTATATCTAATTTATCGATATATTGTTAAATATATGAAGGCACTCCGCATCACGATTGAACAATGGCGCACCCTGCAGGCAGTCGTAGACGATGGCGGTTTCGCCCAGGCTGCGAAAAAACTGCATCGCAGCCAGTCCTCGGTAAGCTATACCATCGCCAGATTACAGCAACAACTGGGGATGCCCGTACTTGAAATCGAAGGCCGCAAGGCCCGGCTTACCGAAGCCGGTGAAGCCCTGTTGCGCCGTTCCCGGCATCTGGTGCAGCAGGCACAGGAACTGGAAAATTTCGCCCACAGCCTGGAACAGGGCTGGGAAGCACAGGTGAACCTGGTCGTGGACACCGCCTTTCCCACGCGCAAACTCATGCGCGCGCTACACCGGTTTGAACCCCTGAGTCAGGGCACCCGGATACAGCTCCGTGAAGTCGTCCTTTCCGGTGCGGAGGATGCGCTGGAAGAAGGCAGTGCCGATCTGGTCATTTGCGCACACGTGCCCAGCCATTTCCTCGGCGAACCGCTGCTTGATATCGACTTTATTGCCGTTACCCATCCAGCGCATCCCCTGCAGCATCTCGGTCGGGAAGTCACTGTCTCTGATCTGGAAAACGAATTACAGGTGGTCACACGAGACTCCGGTCTTCGCCGTCGCAAGGACATGGGCTGGCTGGGGGCCGAACACCGCTGGAGCGTCAGCAGTATCGAAACCGCTGTCGCCGCCGTCAGTGAAGGACTGGGTTATGCCTGGTTGCCCGAGCACCGGATTGCACAAATGCTTGAAAACAAGCTGCTGCAAGCCTTGCCGTTAAAACAGGGTGGCGTCTATAAAGCGGCGCTCTATCTCGTGCATGGCCGCAATCAGGAAAGCGGCCCCGGCGCACGGCTGCTTGCCCGGCTCCTGCATGAAGAAATTGCTCAATAAGCCTGTTGCCGATCCGCCTGCAGGCGATCACCGTAACGCCCGTAGAACCACTTCAGGACAAAGGGCGGCAGGAGTGTGGTCAGGGCAATCACCATCACCATACCGGCATAGATTTCATTACTGAATATACCGCTTACCCTGCCGAGTTCGGCGAAAATAAGACCCACCTCACCACGGGGTATCATGGCCATACCAATTACCCAGCGTGCAGCCCAGGGTTCATTGATAAGAAATGCACCGATAATCTTGCCCATAATCGCCGCTAACAACAGCGAGAGTGAAAAGCCCCAGATAAAAAGCGAGCCCCAGTCGATCTCATGCAGGTTCAGAGAAAGCCCGACAAAGACAAAAAAGATCGGCGTAAACAACTGAACAATGGGCTTCATCTGATCTTCGATGCGATGCGCAAAACTCTCATCGGTATGCAGGGCAACACCCAGTGGCAAAAAGAAGCGTCTCGACAGAGCAAGGCCTGCAGCAAAACCGCCAAGCAATTCCGGCGCTCCCAGGGCATGGGCCAGCCAGGCAAAGAACAGCACCAGCGATACAATACTGGTGGGAAGCAGACCGGGAATTTCGCTGACGGCATCGAAACGTTTGATGATCAATGAAATCAACCTGGCGGCGACAGGCGCGAGGACGAAAAACGCGCCCACGAATACCAGCACTTTACCCGCACTGATCAGACTCACCCCACCGCTGATGGAAAACTCATAGAGCAATGCCAGCAACACCACACCCAGTACATCATCCAGTACCGCGGCACCCAGTACAATCTGTCCCTCAGGCGCCTGCTGGCGTTTGAGATCAGACAAAACGCGCACCGTGATACCGATGCTGGTAGCGGTAAGCGTACCGCCGATGAACAAGGATACCAGCAGCGACAGATCGAACAGCCAGTAGCCCAGCGCAAAGCCCAGAATCAGCGGCAGCACAAAGCCCACCATGGCGACGACCAGAGACTTGACCCCGGTGCGCACCAGACGTTTAACATCGGTCTCCAGACCCACCTCGAACAGCAGCAGGATAATGCCGATCTCCGCCATCAGCTTGATCGCTTCGACCGGTTCGATCCAGCCCAGCAGACTTGGCCCCAGCACCACACCCGCGAACAGCTCACCGATGACTGACGGCGCCTGCAAACGTGTCGCCAGCTCGGCAAAGATCCGTGCAGTCAGGAGAATGACCAGCAGGTAAAGAAAAAACTCATGGGTTTCCATCAGATATTCCCCAGGGTCTGTTGATCTTTCAGATGTTAGGCTGATTTTGAGGAAATTTTAGTCCTGACAAGGCATTTTTTACGTATCAATGCACTCCATTGATAGTAAAAAATAACGCAGGCAGGGCTAA
>JASBTR010000186.1 GCA_030148325.1 Gammaproteobacteria bacterium | reverse complement strand
ACTCTATTCACAGTATTTCCACGCTCATGGTTCGACAAGGCTCTCCTGAGCGAAACCGAAGGGCTCACCACGAACGTGGAAATTCACAAGTGATCTGGTATTTGGAACAGCTATTTAGACTCGCGAACGATGTGCTTCGTTTCACTCAGCACATCCTACGAGAGCTTAAAACCGTGTTGTAAAGTGGGCAGGAATCAGGAACTTTTATTTAAATGGTGACGTTTCAAGCAAACGGGATGCGATCAGCTGATGCCCCTTGTTATTCCAGTGCACATCACCCTGAATAAATAGCGTTTTAATGGTTTGTTCGGGGGATGGGTCGTTGTTGATGAAAGCAGGGAACAGGTTGATAAACCCGGTTTTGTTTTGCTTGCTCCACTGTCGCCAATATCGGACCTGTTTGGAATCGATATCGTGATGATAAATCTGGTCTGGCCAGGGGTAAACCGCCACGGTTAGTGGAATACCATGCTGATCCAGAAGAGTCTTTAATTGCGACATGTGCTGGTCAGCCAGCGCCAGGCCGGCTTCCCCATAGTCCGCGTAGAGTTTGTCATCCAGTGTCCACATGCCTCTGCGTTGATTGAGAGACTTCTCCCAGGGGCGCAGGTTATTACGTAACCATCCCGCGAGATTGCGTATACGCCCCAACAGGACGGTGTTTTGCGATATAAATTCCTTGAAGCCTGTTTCCTTTTTTGCAGTCTGCCTGTCTTTACCTGTTTGCCCCACAGCCGCAATGGTTTGACGGGAAACGACGTTGCCCTGCTGGTCAAACTTATAACCTTTTACCTCATCCTCCATATCCGACAGATCGATGAACACGATAAGGTGATCAAACTCAAGCCCGACAGTCTCCAGCAGATATTGGGTTTTACGAAAATAAATAATCGGTGAATAGGACGAAACCGCTGCATTTAAAACTTCAATATCTTTCTGGGCCAGTGTTTGCTGGAGAATCCCGGCAAAGGTGTTCTTGAACTCGGTGCCAACACCCTCGGTAAAGGAATCGCCAATCAGCAGGATTCTTGTTTTGCTGCTTTTCAGGGGGATGTTGTGTACTTCTCTATCCTTAAACCCCAGGGAATTTGTGTGAATGGTGTAATAATGCCGCCCCCATTCCGCCTGGTCGAAATCAATATTTCTGGACAGGGTATGATGAAATACCGGATCCTGCTTTCGGTAGGTCGCTTCTAAAATGCTGGATGGAATATAGCTGGGTTCAAATTTTCCCAGTGTTTTTAATGTTGCCGCTGCTGTGAAATCTAGAAGGATGAATGCAAGCAGGAGAATAACGGCGAGTGTTTTTTTGGGGTGTTTTTCAAAGACGTTATTTTTTTGTGTGTCCATACAATGGCCGTGTTTGTACCTGGATTAAGGAATTAAATAGACTTAAATTAAGTATGCCAGCTAAGGTATTGGCAAACAATATAAGCAACAAACCAGTTATGGTAAGAGTATTTTAATCTCTTTGGGTTAAATTCCCCGCTGCTTGCGGCGAAAACAGGTAGGAGCGGGCTCGGAAAACAGGTAGGAGCGGGCTTGCCCGCGAATAGTTTGAGGTTCATCCAACCGCATTCGCGAGCAAGCTCGCTCCTACGATTTAATACCCCGTCCGCTTGCGGCGGGGTCATTTATTCTCTATTGAGTGAATTCCCCATAGCTTGTTGTGAAGTTCTGTTATGAATGCGGATTTCACCCTGTGGCGCCATGAGCCGCATCTGTTCGCCTCATGGTGCCCGCAGGGTGGAAGGCGGAACCTGCAAGGGTTGATGGCTGTGGATAACCCGGTTTCTGGCGCTACTGAGCCTGCCCTGAGGCAGAGATTGAACCCCTTGCAGAACACTGATATAGTGGCCAAATTCCGGTTTATTGCATTTATGTTAAATGTATATCTCCTGGGCATGAAGACCGCACCAAAAGTGTGCGGCAATTAGAGCGCCGAGATAAAAAGAAACCGGATCCGATTTTGAATCGTTTGGTTTGTGAAACAAACGGTACAGGAAAAACAAGCAGCTGAACTTGCCGGTAAAGGGATAGACATTTTTGGCGATGCTGCATGAATTAACTGCGCTCCCGCATTCGGTAATTTGTGCGTGAGATAGCTCTGGAATACCAACGTCCATATACAGTTTGCGGTGTCCATACGCACCGTTTCCGAGTTATTACACAGGCAGATAGAAACGCAATAATTTATCGAGAAGTGGTCGAGCGCCTTATATATTAAGGCTTTAGAATGAAAAGAATGTTGTTTAATGCAACTCAGCCAGAAGAGTTGCGTGTTGCTCTGGTCGATGGTCAGCGCATTTATGATCTGGATATCGAAACTTCCCACCGGGCCAGTAAAAAGGCCAATATCTACAAAGCGAAAATCACGCGCGTCGAGCCCAGTCTCGAAGCCGCGTTTGTGGATTATGGGGCGGAACGCCATGGCTTTTTGCCACTGAAGGAAATCTCCCGCAGCTATTTTGACAAGTCTGCCGAGTCTGGTGGCAAGGTCAATATTAAAGATGTAGTACGCGAAGGTCAGGAACTGGTCATCCAGGTTTCCAAGGAAGAGCGCGGGAACAAGGGGGCGGCGTTGACCACCTTCATTAGTCTGGCCGGACGCTATTCCGTCCTTATGCCTAATAACCCTCGTGCTGGTGGGGTTTCTCGTCGAATCGAAGGTGCCGAACGTTCCGAAGCGCGTGATGCGCTGAGCGCGCTGGATATTCCCTCTGATATGGGTTTGATTATCCGCACCGCCGGCCTGGGCAAGAATATTGAAGAGCTGCAGTGGGATCTGGATTATCTGGTCAGCCTCTGGCGTTCCATCGATGAGGAAGCGAAGAAAAAACCGGCGCCGTTTCTTATCTATCAGGAAAGCAGCCTGATTACTCGCGCCATCCGCGATTACCTGCGTAACGATATCGTCGAAATTATTATCGACGAACCTAAAGTCTATCAGCAGGCCTGTGATTTCATGTCCCAGGTGATGCCACACAACCTGAGCAAGGTGAAGCAGTATACCGATCCGGTCCCGCTATTCACCCGCTACCAGATTGAGTCCCAGATAGAATCGGCTTTCCAGCGTGAAGTCCGCCTGCCTTCCGGCGGCGCCCTGGTGATTGATCATACTGAAGCGCTTATCTCTATTGATATTAACTCGGCTCGTGCGACCAAGGGCAGTGACATCGAAGAAACCGCCCTGAACACCAATCTTGAGGCGGCGGATGAAGTTGCTCGTCAGTTGCGCCTGCGTGACCTCGGTGGGCTGGTGGTGATCGATTTCATTGATATGGGGCCAAGCCGCAATCAGCGTGAAGTTGAAAATCGCCTGCGCGACGCCCTCAAGGTGGATAGGGCGCGGGTACAGGTAGGACGCATATCCCGCTTTGGGCTGTTAGAAATGTCTCGTCAGCGTCTGCGCCCGTCGCTGGGTGAGTCCAGCCAGAACGTCTGCCCGCGCTGTAGCGGTCAGGGCAGTATTCGCGGCGTTGAGTCCCTGTCGCTATCCATTCTTCGAGTGCTTGAAGAAGAAGCGATGAAGGAAAATACGGCACAGGTAGTTGCCCAGGTGCCGGTGGATGTTGCCAGTTTCCTGCTTAATGAGAAACGTGACGTATTGTCTGAAATTGAAAAGCGTCAGGAAATAAAGCTGTTGTTGATTCCCAATAAGAACCTGGAAACACCCCATTATGAGGTTCAACGTTTGCGCGAGGAAGATATTCCCGAAGAGGAACGGCGTCAAAGTTATGAAATGGTGAAAAAACCGGATACCTCGGTTGACGCACGCGCTGGTGGAAAAGAATCCCATAAACCTGTAGAAGTTCCGGCAGTAAAATCTGTTGCACCCGCGACCCCGCGCCCCCCATCGTCAATAGATGACCAGCAACAGCCTGGTTTGATCGTCAAACTCTGGAAATCTCTATTCGCCACGGGTGAAGAACAGCCTGCTGCCGAACCCCGGAAACCCGCTGCGCGCAGTACGACATCCGCTCAGCGACGTCAGCGCAAACCTCAGTCGGGTCGCTCTCGTAATGCGGGTAGAAAAAATGAGCAGGGCTCTCAACGTCGCCCGGCCGCTCAGCGCCCGGCAACTCAACGCAAGGACCAGCGCAACGAAGAGCAGAAGGAAAAAAGTACCGCACGAAAGCCAGCTCGTTCCTCCGGCCGCAATCAGCCTCGAAATCAGGCCCGAGATCAGAATGGGCAGGACAAAGGCGCAGCTGCTGGAACGGGCAAAGGGCCGGACGAGCAGAGTGCATCAACACAGAATCGTGAAGCAGGGTCCGGGAGCCGTCGTGGTCGCCGCGGTGGCAGAAGGCGGCGTAAACCGTCCGATGATCAGCAGCGGAGTCAGAACCCGAATGCGGCAAATTCAGATGCCGGTTCCGAACAAGCTGTCGCGGCCAACAAAACGGATAATTCACAGGCTAACAAGCCTGCCAGTAAGCCTGCAGCAGCGGATAAAGCTGTAAATAACGAAATGCCAAAGGCCAGCCCGGTAGAGACTAAACCGGCAGAAACCAAACCGGTAGAGACAAAGCTGAAACAGGTTGAAACCGCAACGGCTACGGATGCAGGAAAATCAGCCCCGAAACCGGCGGTTGCGACCGATGCGGGCAGCGGCAATCCCCAGCCATCACCAGCAACCAGCAAAACGGTGAAAGCTGAGGTTAAGCAGGGCGATACTAAACCCGCAGATAGACCTGCTGCAGCAAAACCGGCGCGATCTACAGGTGGCAACAGTGAAGCCGGCAAAATGACGCAGGTTTTCACTCGCAGTGAAAATTCGGATAAGGCGCAGACTGCGGCTGAAAAACCGGAAGTAAAAGAGCCCAAAGCCGAGTCATAACTTTCACGGCCTGGTTTCATATGTAGGCATATACAGGTTGGCGCAGAGCAACGCGAAGCCACTCCTGTTAGCCATTATCGAAACACCGGCAGGGTGGGCACGTTTTTTGTGCCCACGCGTTTGTTTCGAGCGTTAATGTGACACGGAATTTTGAATTCCCCCCCACGTGGGCGACTGAAGAAAGGTACTTAAGGAATTCATTCACCTGTAGGTTCGCCTTCAGGCGAACATCAGCGGTTAAATAACGTATAGTGTGGCGCATAATTGAGTATTTTGTACGGCTAAAGCCGTACCTACAATTGTTCACACGCTTAAGTACCTGCGTATGACGGCTTACTCATTTTTTATTCAATCTCAATCAGGGCTTCATCTGGGGTAACACTCTCTCCCTTGACCACATGGATGAGTTTTACTTCTCCGCTAACTGGTGCCTGTACTTCGGTTTCCATTTTCATCGCTTCGGTAATCAGTACCGGATCACCGGCCCTGACCTGATCACCGACGCTAACCAGTACCTCGACAATGGAGCCGGGCATCGAGGTGGTGACATGGCCGGGCTTTGATGCACGCGGACGCTTGCCCGGAAGGTGGTGTGTTTCTTCGCCATTACCGCCGAGGGTGATTTCATCCAGTGCTTCAAGCATCAGTTCTTCGGGCAAGCCATCAACGGTAAGGTAATAGGGCCGCAGATGCTGTTTCGGGTAGCCGGTGCCGGTGATTTTTATGTGATAGGTTTCACCGTGCATGGTAATGTTGAAATCGGTCGCCGCCCTGCGATGAGCGACTTCAGCATCGGCGGGTTCCAGCGGTTCAGGAATCAGGCTGTTGTTATTACGCTGTTCAAGAAAATCCTTGCCAATATCGGGGAACATAGCATACGTCAGTACGTCTTCATCGCTATGCGCGACTGCGCCAATTTCTTTTTTTAGTTTTTCCATTTCCGGCTTGAGTAAATCAGCCGGGCGGCAGTCGATGACATCTTCATTGCCAATCGCCATGTGCTGAACCTGCGGACTTATTTTCCCCCAGGCTTTTCCGTAACGGCCCTGTAAATAAAGTTTGACCTCATTGGTGATGGTTTTGTAACGTTCACCCGAGAGTACATTCATTACCGCCTGGGTGCCGACAATTTGCGAAGTAGGTGTGACCAGCGGTGGATAGCCGAGCTCTTTACGCACCCGTGGGATTTCTTTTAGCACCTCATTCATTCTGGGCAGGGCGCCCTGTTCTTTGAGTTGAACAGAGAGGTTGGAAATCATGCCCCCCGGTACCTGGTTGACCTGTACCCGCGTATCAAGCGCGGTGTATTCACTTTCAAACTGATGATATTTTTTTCGTACTTCGTAAAAATAAAAGCCGATTTCCTGCAACAGCGGTAAATCCAGTCCGGTGTCGTATTCCGTATCCCTGAATGCGGCGACCATACTCTCGGTAGGTGGGTGAGACGTGCCGCCGGAGAAAGCTGAAATAGCGGTATCGATGCCGGCAGCGCCGTTTTCAACCGCCTTGTACTGACACATGCTGGCCAGCCCGGCGGTGGCATGGCAGTGCAGATGCACCGGCACGTTCAGGGCGTCCACCAGCAAGTGAACCAGTTCGGCGGTAACCTGCGGTGTCAGTAAACCGGCCATGTCCTTGATCGCAATACTGTCGCAGCCCATTGATTCCATTTCCTTGCCCAGTTCAACAAAATGTTTAAGCGTGTGTACCGGGGAGGTGGTGTAACAGATCGCGCCCTGGGCATGTTTGCCGGCTTTTTTTACAGCCTCAATAGAAACACGCAGGTTGCGCGCATCGTTCATGGCATCGAAGATGCGGAATATGTCCATACCGTTATCCGCCGCGCGTTCGACAAAGTCGCAGACCACGTCATCGGAATAATGCCGGTAGCCAAGCAGGTTCTGTCCGCGCAACAGCATTTGCAGTTTGGTATTGGGCAGGGCTTCTCGCAGTTTGCGCAAACGCTGCCAGGGATCCTCCTTAAGAAAACGGAGACAGGCGTCGAAGGTGGCGCCGCCCCACATTTCCAGCGACCAGAAGCCGACCCTGTCCAGTCTTTCGCAGACAGGCAACATGTCGTCGATGCGCATGCGCGTAGCAATAAGCGACTGATGGGCATCACGCAGAACCGTTTCGGTAACTTTGATCTGTGGCATGAGTGTCGTTTCCTTAGATTTGAAAGTCGTTATTTAACGCAGAGGACGCAGAGGCGCGGAGAACGCAGAGATGAAAAAAACATCCCGCCGAAAGCAACGGGGAATTAAACCCTCCGCAATTCAACCAGACTCACAGAAATTTTCAGAATGGTTTGAAAATAATTTCTTTGCGCCCTCCGCGCCTCTGCGTCCTCTACGTTAAAATATAGCCCTGTCTAAAGCCCCATGTTCGCGGCAATCGCCGCGGCAATTGCGGCGGCGGCCTGGCGACTGGAGCGTTTGAGTGAATAGTTCAGCAGTTCCGGGTGGTTATCAATAAAGCTGGTGTCGAATTTTCCGGTCTCAAAATCTGCGGATTTCAGAATTTCCAGATGAAACGGAATTGTGGTTTTGATGCCATAGACGCCGATATCACGCAGGGCGCGAATGGCGCGGTCGATAAGTAAATCCCAGTCCAGCGCCCAGACGATCAGTTTGGCGCACATGGAGTCGTAGTAGGGCGGGATCTCATAGCCGGTATAAATTGCGCCGTCGGTGCGCACACCCGGCCCGCCGGTGGCGAAATAGCGAGTGATGCGGCCGAAGCTGGGCAGGAAATCATTTTGCGGATCTTCGGCGTTGATGCGAAATTCCATGGCGTAGCCGCGACGTTGCACATCGCTTTGCTGGTAGCCCAGTTGCAGCCCGGCGGCGATACGGATCTGTTCGCGAACGATGTCGATGCCGGTAATGGCTTCGGTGACGGGATGCTCAACCTGTAGACGGGTGTTCATCTCCATAAAATAGAAATTATCTTCAGCATCGAGCAGAAACTCGACTGTCCCGGCATTGGTGTAGTCCACGGCTTTAGCGGTGCGAACGGCGAGATCGCCGATGTACTCGCGTTGTGCGTCGCTGAGCTGGGGAGAGGGCGCGATTTCCAGCAGTTTCTGGTGACGGCGCTGGATGGAGCAGTCACGCTCGAACAGATGAATCACGTTGCCGTGGCTGTCGGCCAGTATCTGCACTTCGATATGGCGCGGGCTGGCGATGAATTTTTCCAGAAAAACCTCGGCCCGGCCGAAGGCTTTTTCTGCTTCGGAGATGACCCGGTCAAAAGCGCGGCTGAGTTCATTGCGGCTCTGGCAGCAGCGAATACCGCGCCCACCCCCGCCACAGGTGGCCTTGAGCATGACCGGATAGCCGATTTCCTCGGCCATTTGCAGGGCTTCGTCCAGGTTGGCAAGGTTGCCATCACTGCCGGGGGTAACCGGCACCCCGGCTTCGCGCATTGCCTGGCGCGCCTCGGTTTTATCCCCCATGCGACGAATGACCTCGGCTGACGGGCCGATAAAGCGGATGTTGCGCCGGGCGCAGATTTCGGCCAGTTCCGGGTTTTCTGAGAGAAAGCCGTAGCCGGGATGCAGCGCGTCACAACCGGCAGCCACCGCAAGGTTGACCAGTCGATGCGCGTTGAGGTAACCGGCTACGGTGTCCGGCCCCAGACTGTAGGCCTCATCGGCCTTTTTCACATGCAGGGCGTAGCGATCGGCCTCGGCATATACCGCCACGGATTTAATCCCCATTTCGGCACAGGCGCGGACGATGCGTACGGCGATTTCACCCCGGTTAGCGATAAGGATCTTCTTTATCATTCGATATTCTCTATCCCGAGGCAGGTTTTCACTGTAAAATCAACTTGTTGTACAACCTGAATTTGCGTTTTTTTCTCTCTGCAAGCGCTTGATTCTCTTATGAGATCAAGGAACTGTGTCATACGTTGTCATGAAACCACGGATTCAGGTTTAAGTAAATCTGAGCAGGCTGTCAAGCCGGAACGGGCCGAAATATGTGATATAGCTACGGAACAGGCGGATTTTCAAGGAATTTTTGACACAGGCAGCGCACACCTATAGAATCCGCGGGCTATGACAACAGCGCGTGAAAAAGGGCGTCAGCGGCTTCCATTTCGGGTTGACCCCTTTCGTTTTGCGCATGATGCGGTCGAGCTTGAATCGGCGCTGCCCCTGGCGCAAATGAAACGACTGTCTGCAATGTTGTACCAGTCTGAGGGGACAGTAACGGTCAGTCTGGCCTTTGCTGTTGATATTCTGGGGGTTTCCAGCCTGCGGGGTCGGCTGCAAACCAGCCTGGATCTGGTGTGCCAGCGTTGTCTGGAACCGATGCACATCGATGTCGATACGGTTCTGGCACTGGGCTTTGCCCGCAGTGATGTCGGAGTCGAGCAGATTCCGTCTGAGCTGGAGCCGGTGCGTGTTGAGAACGGGCAGGTCGATTTATTGCAGCTGCTGGAGGATGAAATCATGCTGGCTTTGCCACAGATTCCCCGCCACGTTGAGAATGAATGCCCGGCATCGGCGCTGCAAACGAATATGGCGGATGAATCGGCAGACCGCGAAACTCGGTCGCAGGAACGGGAAAATCCCTTCAGCGTTCTGGCCGGACTGAAGAAATCTGAGTAAGCCCGGGAGACATTTTCAGGGTTTGCCAAACATTTAAAAGTGAATGAGGAATTATCATGGCGGTACAGAAGAATCGTAAAACTCCATCCAGGCGTGGAATGCGTCGCTCACACGATGCGCTGACAGGTCGTGCAGTCTCGATTGAGCCCACCACCGGTGAGGCCCATCTGCGTCATCACGTCAGTGCTGACGGCTTTTATCGTGGTCGCAAGGTAATTGAAGTCGAAGAAGAATAGTATCTGTTGCTAAGTTTATCCGCTCAGTGGCTGTGCCCTTTCTCAGGGTAACAGGTGTCTGGATAACCGACTGGGCAGACAGACGGGACATGGTGAGAATCATGTCCCGTTGTTTTATTTACAAGACTATCAATTAAATAAAATTATACTGGATGACGAATAACAGCATTACTATATCACTTGATGCCATGGGGGGTGACTTCGGTTCC
>JASBTR010000151.1 GCA_030148325.1 Gammaproteobacteria bacterium | reverse complement strand
TTGTCGAACCATGAGCGTGGAAATACTGTGAATAGAGTGTTTAATCTGCTTGTCCTTCGACAGGCTCAGGATGAACGGTAATTGCTTAAAGTGGACTGGTATTTGGAACAGCTATTTAGACACGCGAACGATGCGCTTCGTCCCTCAGCACATCCTACAAAGATCTAAAGTCACCATCAAAAAGTGGACAGGAATTCGGAACTTTTATTTAGTGGCAGGTGCGTTGAGCCACGGATTTAAAAAACTTGTCAGCTGCTGGAAGGAGGGTAGACGGCATGCCGAACGAATGCGCGAATTTGTGCCGGTTGCAGTGGTTTATGCAGCAGTGTGTAACCACTGGCCCTGGCTTCACGTAAGCGTTCGGGGGCGGTGTCACCCGTGATGATCAGCGCCGGTATTTTCCTGCCTGCTTTATCGCACACCTGACGGATGGCGTCGGCGCCGTTTTCTCCTCCACGCAATCGATAATCGGCAAGGATGACGTCTGGTTGCAGATTACTTTCTTGCATCTGTAAAACTGCGTCATCCCCGGATGCTGCAACAATTGTTTTGCAGCCCCATTCCCTGAGGGTTTCCTGCATGCCATCCCGTATGTCATCTTCATCATCAATGAACATGACAATGGTTTCCGGTAAAGCATATTGGTTGCCGGCTATATCTTCTGTTGCCGTTGTCATTATGTTCTCAGGATTTCCTTCAGGCAGGCTGATATAAAATGTCGATCCTTCTCCCGGTTGGGATTTCAGATCAATGTCATGTCTCAGGAGGTTGCTTACGCGCCGCACGATAGCAAGGCCAAGGCCAAGGCCTTTGGTGCGATCCCTTTCCGGGTTGGAAAGCTGATGGAACTCCTGAAAAATTTCATACTGCCTGGATAAGGGGATGCCGATACCGGTGTCGGCTACCTCGATTCTTACCTGGGTATTCTGTGATGTCGTATCTGATTTTTGTGCTTGAACGGTGATGCCTCCCTTGTCTGTATAACGAATGGCGTTGTTGAGTAAATTCCGCAGGATGATCTCCAGCAATGCGGGGTCACTGCGAACTACGATATGACCGGGTTTGTATTGCAGGTAGAGGCCTTTCTCCCTGCTTTCCGGCTCGAATTCCGGGATCAGGCGTTCGAGCATAGGATCAAGATCAAAATCACACATTGTGGCTTCGACAATGCCTGCGTCCAGCTTGGAAATATCCAGCAGGGTATTCAGCAGGTCGGCCAGCGCTGTTTGTGAGCGGTTGATTTTTTCAATCAGATCTTTTTGTCTTGCCCGGCTGTTTTCTGAATCAAGCAGGGCGGTAAACAGGCTCAGGGCATGCAGGGGCTGGCGCAGGTCGTGACTGGCGGCCGCGAGGAATTTGGATTTCGCCTGATTAGCCTGTTCGGCCGTTTCTTTTTGCTGTCTGAGTTGCTCAATCAGATCAAGATTTTCGAAACGCAGGCGAATGGCGGCAATGACTGATTTATGCGTGTTATGTGCGACTTTTGATGCAATGCCGAGAAATACAAGCAGGAGCAGCGCCAGCCCCTGATATTCAAGGCCGCCCTGCATAAGAAGCCGGCTGATAGTAATGAAGATTGCAGGGATGGCGAAGGCGTAAAAGCTGGGTAAATGGTAAGCGGTAACGACCAGCGAGCCGATGGTCAGACCGATGGCAATGGCGATCAGGAATACCTGGCTTGCGACAGAGTCGGGAATAAAAAAAAGCAGAATGGCGCTGCCCCAGAGTAACCCGGAGAGAAAGGATGTCATTGCATAATAGCGCGCCCAGCGCTGAGGCGAATCTATATCACCCTTTTTTTTCAGATAGCTGGAAACCAGAACATAGCGAATAACAGCGACCCCAATACCTGCTGTCACCCAGCCTGTCAGGAGTAAATGATCGACCTGAAACCACATCACGGCCAGGGCAACCAGCGGCATCAATACCAGATTGGCAATGATATTGGCCTGATTCTGGTAAATAAAATCAATAGCCTGGGCGTATATCTGCCTGTCCATACTGGACGTGGTTGAGCTGGATGCGGCCGGCGGTGAGACCGGAACGGCATGCCTGTCATCCAGCACGCGTTGGCTCATGGGGGAACTGAGTCCATCCTCTGCAGATCTATCCATGGCTGCTGTCCTTGTCATGTGGTATGAGCAAGATTAGCGTAATGGGGAGGGTCTTGGCAAAACTGTTTTTCGAAAGTGTGGCCCTGGCAAAGTCTCGCCTGGCCAGGGTGGAACATGTTCGCCTCATGGTGCCCGCAGGGTATAAGGCGAACCTGCAATTAATTCCTCGGCAGCTTGCGGCGAAGCACTTTTGTAGGTGCGGCTTTAGCCGCACTGTTCGCCTGAAGGCGAACCTACAATTAATTCCTCGACAGCTTGCTGCGGGGGTGTTTATTCGTTGAGGAGTTTTTCAAATTCCTCCAGCCGGGTAAGCGGGGTCTGGCATGTCTGTCCATGACAGACATAGGCGATAACGCCTTCTGCCCGTGGTTGTCGCTCGGCCAGGGTGCCGGTCAAAATCCGGCTGTCGTTGGGGATGGCAAAACAAAGGCGGCGTGGATTATATATGGTGTTAGCCTTTTCCCGCCACGCCTGCATGGCGTTGTTTTCCCCGCGGATAACAATGCAGCTGGGCGGGAAACGATAATCTTCCAGGGCATGCAGAAGGGCGCAATGGGCGTAAGGGAGCTGGCAGATATTATGCCAGGCATAGCGCAGAACGGACTCGCTGATATCGAGATAGTTGTTGTTGCCGAGCAGTCGGCCGAGGCGTCCAAAGACACTGGCGGCAATTGCGTTGCCGGCCGGGATGGCTTCATCCTGCAGGGGTTTGGGACGCTGGATCAATTGCTCGTGATCATCGGCGGTAAAATAGAAACCGCCCCGTTGTTCGTCATAAAAATGTTCAATCACCGTTTCGGCCAGTTGCAGCAGCCAGGCCATATCCTGATCGCGCCATTCAGCCTGTAGCAGTTCCAGCAGGCCATCCATGAGAAACACATAGTCATCCAGATAGGCGGGGAATTGCGCACGGCCATCCCTGTATGAAACTCGCAGGCGCTGATCGATATAAAGTTGCTGATAAATGAAGTCTGCCGATTTCTGTGCCGATGCAATCAGATCCAGGCGTTGCAGGCGCCGTCCGGCGCAGGCCATGCCCTTTATCATCAGGCCGTTCCAGGCAGTGAGAATTTTCTCATCACATCCCGGTCGTATGCGCTGTTGCCGCTGTGCGAACAGTTTTTTGCGTGCGCTGTTCATGCATGTCTGCGCCGTTTCGATGCTGATGCCCAGCGTGTGAGCGGCATGTTCGATGTCGGTGCTGAGGTTCAGGTGCCAGTGACCTTCAAAATTGGCCGGCTGTGACAGTCCGTAAATAATTTCGCTGACTGCGTATTCTTCCTCATTCAGCACGGACTGGATCTGTTCCGGCGTCCAGACATAAAAGCGGCCTTCCTCACCTTCGCTGTCGGCATCCAGGCTGGCGCAGTAGCCGCCTTCGGTTGTCTGCATTTCCCGTATCACCCAGTCTGCGGTTTGTGCGGCGATGTGGCGGAAAAAAGCGTTGTCAAAGGCGCAGCTGGCATCGGCATAGAGGCCAAGCAGGGGGCCGTTGTCATAAAGCATTTTCTCAAAATGCGGTATGATCCATTTTTCATCCACGCAATAGCGGTAGAAGCCGCCGCCAAGCTGGTCAAAGAGACCACCGCCGGCCATGGCCTGCAGGCAGAGCACCAGCATTTTATGTACATTTTGATCTTCATCTGTGTCCGTCCGAGTCGCGGCCCAGTGACGCAGAAGGCGTTCAAGACTGGTCGGATGCGGGAACTTCGGGGCCTGGCCGAAACCACCAAAACGGTGGTCGAAACTGGCGGCCAGCTCCTGCCGAGCCTGATCCAGTGGCAGGCTGTCGAGCATGTCGGCAGCAACAGGATCAGACGGATTTAAATCGGCCAGTGCTTCGTTCAGCGCCTGACCTTGTACACGGATATCATCGGGGTGCGCATGATAAAAGTCGGCAATGTGCTGAAGCACTTCAGAAAAGGCGGGCATGCCGTTGCGGGGTTGAACAGGAAAGTAGGTGCCGGCGAAAAAAGGTGTATGATCTGCGGGGTTGAGGAAGACGGTCAGCGGCCAGCCACCCGCCCGTTGATTGAGAAGCTGGTGTGCACTCTGGTAAATCCTGTCGAGATCCGGACGCTCTTCACGATCCACCTTGATGTTGACGAACAGATTGTTCATGAGTTCGGCAGTGGCCGGATCGGCAAATGATTCATGCGCCATCACATGGCACCAGTGGCAGGCTGAATAGCCAATCGAGAGCAGGATGGGCCTGTCGAGTTTTTTCGCCAGCGCCAGCGCGGTCGGATTCCATGCATGCCAGTCAACCGGATTGTCGGCGTGTTGCAGCAGATAGGGACTGGTCTCACCGGCAAGCCGGTTCTGTTTTTTAGTTGTCATGATCCACGAATCATTGATAGCCAAATGTGGGATAAATAAATGTGGCTGGACAGATGCAGGTACTATAACTGAACTGGACATTATGATCCTGTGTGTTCTGAACAGGAATGACCGGAAGAAAAACTATGAATAAGCGTTCCCTGCCTGAATTGCGGCTGAAGAAAAATGAAGAACGGCGATTGCGCGCCGGCCATCTCTGGGTTTACAGCAATGAGGTGGATACGGTGGCGACGCCGCTTAAATCCCTGAGCGCAGGTGAACAGGTGAAAGTCTGCGATCAACGAGGCAATACACTGGGTTTTGCCTATGTTAATCCAAAGACCCTGATTTGCGCGCGCTTATACAGCTTTGGCCGCCATCCACAACTCGACGCCGGGTTAATACGGGAGCGGCTGGCAACAGCGCTGGCCTGGCGGACGCAGTGTTTCGATGAACCCTGTTATCGCTGGATCTACGGTGAAAGTGACGGCCTGCCGGGACTGGTGGTGGATCGCTATTTTGATGTGCTGGTGGTGCAGATTACAGCGGCGGGAATGGAACGGTTGAAAGAGGCCATCCTGGAAGCGTTGACCGACCTGGTGAAAGCGCGCGTGGTGCTGCTGAAAAACGATACGCCGGCGCGGGAACTGGAAGGACTGGCCAGTTATACTGAAACCCCGGTTGGAAGCTTGCCGGACAGTATCGAGCTGGTTGAGAATCAGGTGCATTTTGAGGTGCCATTGGCGACGGGGCAGAAAACCGGCTGGTATTATGATCACCGACTTAATCGCGCGCGCCTGTCCAGTTATGCAAAGGATAAACGCATTCTCGATGTGTTCAGCTATGTGGGTGCATGGGGGATTCAGGCGCTTGATGTCGGGGCGCAAAGCCTGCTTTGTGTTGATTCCTCAAAAAACTTTCTGCAGGTTGCAGAACAGAATGCGAAACGAAATCAGCGCGCTGATGCTATTGAGACGCTGGCCGGTGATGCCTTTGATGTGCTGAAACAGTTACAGGCGGAGAATCGCCGCTTTGATATTGTCATTCTTGATCCACCGGCGTTTATCAAACGGCGCAAGGATATGAAGGAAGGCACTCAGGCCTACCAGCGCATCAACCGTCTGGCGATGAAGCTGGTGGAAGCCGGGGGGCTGCTGGTGTCGGCGTCCTGTTCCCATCACCTGTCTGCCGAGCAAATGAAAAACGAGATCCGCAGGGCGGCGATGAAAAATCGTCAGCAGTTGCAGATCGTCGAACAGGGGCATCAGGGGCCGGATCATCCGGTACATCTGGCAATGCCGGAAACAGAATACCTGAAAGCTTTTTTCTGTCGGCTGTTGCCGGGATACTGATTTTGTTATGCGCAAATGCGCGCTGTTTGAATGCAAAGGTGATTTTCCCTGGGTTTCGCTTCGCGCTACCCAGACTACGCCTGTTTTTACATGCACTCAAACACAGTAATATTCACTGACACTTTAATGATGGCAAGGAGTGATGATGGTAGTTGATTTTGATCCGGTTGCGGTTTCGATCTTCGGGCTGAAAATCCACTGGTACGGGCTGATGTATCTGGTTGCCTTTCTTTCGGCCTGGAAACTGGGGCGGATTCGTGCGGCAAAACCGGGTTCGGGCTGGAGTGCGCAACAGATGGATGATTTGCTGTTCTATGCCGGGCTGGGGGTGATCCTCGGTGGGCGCATCGGTTATGTCCTATTCTATAACTTTTCCGCCTTTGTCGAAAACCCGTTGCTGCTATTCAAGATCTGGCAAGGGGGGATGTCCTTTCACGGCGGTTTTCTCGGCGTGATGCTGGCCTGTTATTTCTTTGCCCGCAAGTACCACAAGGTCTATTTCTCGGTCGTGGATTTTGCCGCGCCGCTGGTGCCCATCGGTCTGGGTGCCGGGCGCATCGGCAATCTGATCAACGGTGAACTTTGGGGCAAGCCCACCGATCTGCCCTGGGGCATGATCTTTCCTGCCGCCGGCAACGTACCGCGCCACCCCTCACCGCTGTACGAAGCCTTTTTAGAGGGGCTGGTGTTGTTTGTCATCGTCTGGTGGTTTTCTTCCCGGCCACGGCCGGTGATGGCCGTGTCGGGGGTATTTGCTCTGTGCTACGGTATTTTCCGGTTTACAGTGGAGTTCGTGCGCCTGCCCGATGCGCACATCGGTTATCTGGCCTGGGGCTGGCTGACCATGGGCCAGCTCCTGTCCCTGCCCCTGATTCTGACCGGTATTATCCTGCTGCTGGCCTACCGGAAGCGGGGCAAGCCCCAAAGCTAAAAAATACTTCCACGCCTGTGGTCTGACAGGTATATTGGACAGATATAAAAGTGTGAGTGCTGGATAAAATAAGAAGGTGGATAATGATGCAGTTTGTTCAACGCATGATCCTGATGTTGTTGCTGGGGCTCTCCCTGTCTGGGGGGGCTGTGGCGGCGGAAATGCGCGGTTACATACTGGCAGAGCGCAGCCACAGTAGTCTGGAGCGGGTAAACGAGGCGGTACTGGAGAAACTGAAAAAAAACGGATTTGAGATTCTGGGGGACTACAACCCGGAAGAGGGTGTCAATATTTTTGTCGTTACCAGCCGTGAGCTGAAGAGGGCGGCGACAAAAAGTGAGTTCGGCGGTTTCGGCGCGGCAATCAGGGTCTCGGTTGCCCGGGTTACGTTGGCCGATGGGCGGAAGGAAATACAGGTTGCCTATAATAATCCTGAATATATGGCGCTGGCTTACCAGATGGGCAGCCGTCTGACATCCGTCAAGGCCAAACTGAAAAAGGCGCTGGGCGCGATAGAGGAATTTGGTGGCGCGGTGGATGAGGCAACATTGCCGGATTACAACTACACCATTGGTCTGGAAGGGTTTACCGGTTTTTTTGAACTGGCCAGCTTCAAAAGTTACGGCGAGGCGGTAAAAACAGTCGAAAGCAATCTGGCCAAAGGCCGCTTTGGTATTTCCCAGGTTTTTCGGCTGGACATTCCCGGCAGGAAGCAGACCCTGTTTGGTATCGGTATGAAAGCCAATGTTGAGGAGCACCGCTTCCTCAATGACGAGTATCTCATGGATATTATCGATTACCAGCAACCCAGGCGTTATCCGCATCTGCCGTATGAGATTCTGGTGATAGATAATCGCGTGATCGCCATGCACCCGCATTTCCGCATTGCCATCAATTTCCCGGATCTGCACATGTTTGGCGAACATGGCTTTGGCCGTATGATACAGCTGCCTTATGATTATGAAAAATTTATAACTCAGGCCATCGGTGGACAGTGGCCGCCGGATGATGACTGGTAAAATTCAAATTCTGAAACCCTGTCTGTTAGGAAAAGTGGAGTGAAGCAATATCTGGATCTGATGTGCCATGTCATGGCGCATGGCGTGATGAAGGAAGATCGTACCGGCACCGGTACGCGTAGTGTTTTTGGTTATCAGATGCGCTTTGATCTTGGCGCCGGCTTCCCGCTGGTGACGACCAAGAAACTGCATCTGCGATCCATTATCCACGAACTGCTCTGGTTTCTTAGCGGTGATACCAATATAAAATATCTGAAAGACAATGGTGTCAGAATCTGGGATGAATGGGCCGATGAAAAGGGTGAGCTGGGTCCGGTCTATGGTGCCCAGTGGCGTTCCTGGCCGACGCCGGATGGCCGTCACATCGATCAGATTAGCCAGGTGGTCGAACAGATAAAAACCAACCCGGATTCTCGCCGCATTATCGTTAGCGCATGGAACGTGGCCGAGATTGAAAACATGGCGCTGCCGCCCTGTCACGCCTTTTTCCAGTTCTATGTCGCCGAAGGCAAACTGTCCTGCCAGCTTTATCAACGCAGCGCAGACATTTTTCTCGGTGTGCCCTTCAACATCGCCTCCTATGCCCTGCTGACCATGATGATGGCGCAGGTCTGCGGGCTTGAAGCCGGTGACTTCGTGCATACGCTGGGTGACGCGCACCTGTACTCCAACCACCTGCAACAGGCGCAGGAGCAGTTGTCGCGTACGCCCTATACACCGCCAGTGATGAACATCAATCCTGATGTAAAGGATATCTTCGCTTTTAGGTTTGAGGATTTCGAATTACAGAACTATGAATGTCATCCGCATATCAAGGCGCCGGTGGCGGTCTGAATTTTATTTACTTTAATCTCTACGGGTTTAATTCCCCACAGCTTGCTGTGATTAATATTAACCGCCAAGACGCAAAGGACGCCAGGAATTGTTTGGCTAAAACTTGGCGTCCTTTGCGTCCTGGCGGTTCAGGTTGTTCCTTTTTAGAAATTGAACTTCGCGTCTCTGCGTCCTCTGCATTTATAATGACAGCATGAGCAAAAACACTCCCCTTATTTCCATTATCGCTGCGATGACCGACGATCGGGTTATCGGCATTAACAACAGTCTGCCCTGGAAACTGCCCAGTGACATGAAATGGTTTCGTCAGCATACCCTGGGCAAACCCATTCTCATGGGTCGTAAAACCTTTGAATCGTTCGGCGCGCGGCCTTTACCCGAGCGTGTCAATATTGTGGTAACGCGTGATCAGGCTTATCAGGCCGAAGGTGCGGTGGTGGCTCACTCCATTGATGAGGCCTTGCAGGCAGCGGGGGACGTGAAGGAAATCATGATTATCGGCGGCGCGTCATTCTACCAACAGATGCTGCCACGGGCGCGGCGCCTGTACCTGACTCGGGTACATGCCAAAGTAAAAGGGGATGCCTGGTTTCCGGAATTCGATCAATCGCAGTGGCGGCAAGTTGAACGGATTGATCACGAAGCCGATGAACGCAATGCCTGTGCGCACAGTTTTATTATCCTGGAGCGCGCCGAATAACGCAGTCTGCGTAGGTTGGGCAGAGCGATAGCGAAGCCCAACATTGTACTGAATAAATTTCAGGTAAATAACGCGGAGAACGCAGAGACGCGGAGGCGCGGAGTTTTATTATTAATGTGACCAATTAAAATTGTTGGGCTGAATAGTGTTTATAACGCCAGCAGGTTCCCATATCATTATAAATCGTTTCTATTCACATTTTGTTAGGCTTCGCTATCACTCTGCCCATACCTACGCAGACTATTCTTAACATGCACAATAAATACAAAGGCACAAAAGAATTGCTCATCATTCTCTTTAAAAAACTCTGCGCCTCCGCGTCTCTGCGTTCTCCGCGTTTATTATTACGCGGCTTAACTACGGCACGTTACTCCAGCTTGCCTTCACGATGCGCCGGGCAGTCGACGCTGATATAGTGTGGCTCAGGGGTGTCGATGCGCAGTGCGGTGAGTTCTCCACCCCAGATGCAGCCGGTATCCAGGGCATAGACATTGTTTGCATGTTGTTTGCCCAGGGTTGACCAGTGGCCGAAGATGATCTTTTGATTTTGCGTTTTTCTTCCCCTGACCATATACCAGGGATGGAAACCTTCAGGCTGGGTGCCGGGTGGTCCCTTGGCCGCAAGATGTAGCTGGCCACTGTGACTGCAGAAGCGCATGCGGCTGAAGCTGTTGCAGATGAAGCGCAGGCGATCCCAGCCGTGTAGATCCTCTGACCAGCAATCCGGTTCATCACCATACATGTGTTCAAAAAAATCCCGGTAGTTATCACTACGCAACACTGCATGCAGCTCGGCGGCATGCGCCTGTGCCTGGCTCAAATTCCAGTGCGGATAAATCCCGGCATGCACCAGGGTGTAGTTCAACGAGGCATCATGATGAATCAGGGGACGATGACGCAGCCAGTCCATGAGTTCCCGTCGATCAGATGCTTCAAGAATTTTAACCAGGTCGGGATCGCGAGTGCTTTTGATGCCGGCATCCACGGCCAGCATATGTAGATCGTGATTGCCAAGTACGGAAATAACGAGCTTATCCAGTGAAACTACGTAGCGCAGGGTTTGCAATGATTTGGGCCCGCGGCTGATGAGATCACCGGCCAGCCAGAGGCGGTCTTTATCCGGGTTGAATCGGCACTGATCCAGTAAACGTCGGAAGTCGTCATAACAGCCCTGTAGATCGCCGATTGCGTAGATAGCCATTTATCTGTTTTTCATCTCGGTATTTTTATGTAGTTCAATATAGCGAAACCAGCCTTTGGCCAGCTCCGGTTCGTCTCGCACCAGTGTCAGCTGCGGGCATTGCGCCAGCAGGGGTTCAAACACAACATCGGTGCGAGTGGCGATGTGGCGCAGGAAAATACTCAGCAGACGGCGGCTCAGGGCCAGCTGGCCAGGACGGATAAATTTGTCGAGAATGAGAATGCGTCCGCCGGGACGCAGTACGCGCTGGGCTTCCTGCAGCGCGCGTTGCGGTTCCGGCACTACCGCAAGAATAAGGTGCATGATAATGGTGTCAAAACGGTCATCATCAAAAGCCAGCTGCATGGCGTCGCCGGTTTCAAGTTGAATATCTTTTCGCTTACCAATCTGTTTTCCTGCGCGCTCAAGCATGGCCGGTGTCAGATCGATGCCAGTGTAGCGGGGACCCTGCGGTAGCCAGGGAATGTCCAGTCCGGTGCCGATGCCGGTCAGCAGTATTTCCTCATTCTCGACCGGGTTCAGACGGCTGAGATTTTTCCGGCGCAGTTCGACAAAAGCGGGTTTGACGATGTAATCATAGATGGGTGCGAGGAAAGTGTAGCTGTGCTTGAGTGACATGCAGCCATATTAATGCGGAGTATTGGCTTTATCAATGCGAAGTGCTGGTTTTATCAGTGCAAAGCACGGCTAAATAAAAGATTCAAAATCTTTATCCATTTTCATGTGGTTTTAATCTCTCGCAAAGACGCGAAGTTCGCCAGGAAATTATTTGTTTTTTCCTTTGCGAGAACAATTAGATCCCCTTTTTAAGGAAACTCTGATTAATTCCGTTCGCCCTGAGCTTGTCGAAGGGTGTGGTTTTTAAGTGGTTGATTTTATTGTGCCCGCTGTTCATGGTTCGACAGGCTCACCACGAACGGTGGAATTAATCAGAGTTTCCTTAAACTTTTATTTAGTATCAATGCGAAGTGCTGGCTTTATTAGTGCAAAGTATTGGGGATGGACAGGGTAAAGGCAGGGATGGCGGCGTCAAATTCACTGCCATCATCGGCGATCATTTTGTAGCTTCCGTGCATACTGCCGAGCGGGGTAGGCAGCACCGTGCCGCTGGTATAGCGAAAACCCTCGCCGGGTTTCAGGTAGGGCTGTTCGCCGACCACGCCTTCACCTTTCACTTCCTGTACATTGCCATTGCCATCGGTAATGATCCAGTGACGGCGCAACAGGCGGGTCGGGATATTGCCATTGTTACGGATGGTGATGGTATAGGAAAAAACGAAACGTTCTTTTTCCGGCTCGGATTGTTCGACGATATAGCGAGTTTCGATGTCGATCTCAGTTTTATAGTTCTGCTTATTATTCATAAAAATGTGAGGTAATAATTACTACGGGATGGTTTTCGGGCATTTGTCATCACGATGGCTATTGATATGCTCAATGGCCCTGTTCACGGTTTCGAATACATCCTGCTGGATGTGCGCCCGTTCCTGGACAGGCATGTAAAACACCGTATCAACGTTATGTCGCACATAGCGCGAAGGCAGCTGGTTTAGTGCAACGCAGGCTACATCGCAGAGAAAATCCTCATTTTCACCGGCCAGTGTGTCGGCAGTCAGTTCCCTGATTCGATCCAGCACCAGCTGTTCATAGTAGTTGTGAATGCTCTCAAAGCTCATGGTTTTCTCTCTGGTATCAGCACCATTTATCGGCAAGATGGGTGTCGGACATTAAATAATTTGCGGCCAGAACTGGCGCGGGTATTGCTAATCGGCAGAAGCTGACGCGGGCTGTTGGTAAATACGGACAATCCGGACCCGGTCGCCGGGGTAGATCAGATCTGGATTGCGGATTTTGTTCAGACGCGCCAGTTCCGGGTAGCGAAATGGATTGTGGATGTAACGCCGGGCGATGTGCCAGAGGGTGTCACCCCTCACTACAATATGTACTACCTCATCGATTCGTTGAGCGGCTGCCGGTTTCTGTTGTCCTCCCTCATGTTTATCGGCGGGAAGGCCGGCTGCGGCAGGGCTGGAACGGGTCTCGGCTGATTGTTTATAGGTTTCGTGGCGGGTTGCCTCTGTGCGGATAACCTCATCACTGGCGGGGGCAGTGATAATAATAGTGACTTCCCTGGCGCCATGTTCTTTTGTCTGCTGTTTAATGGTTGCGTGGTAGCGGTCTTCATTGTCGCTGCTGTCGTGGGTTGCCGGAGCTTTGTTCTCATCTTTGATCTCCTCCGGGATCGCATCCCGTTTTTCCTTTGCTGCCTTATCCGGGCTGGGGGATGGCCCGTCCTGACTGGAAACATAAAGTTTGCCTGCCACCGGTTCCTGGGGCTGGGCTGTAACAGCCGGTGTTCGGGTCGCAGCTATCCGGCTGGGTTTCGTGCTGTGGTCTGGCCACAGGTAAACAAGTGTGGCGATGAGTCCGGCGCAGATGAGAAGAACAGCCGCAGGAAATAGGCCCGTCCCGGCTTGCTTTTTGTTTTCGCTTCTGCGCATAGCCGTCGTATTACGGGTATCAGCGGCAGGATCAGGTCTCTGCGGCAGCGAGGAGAGATTGGGTTTTATCTGTGTAAAGCCGGGGGCTCGGGGCGGAGACGCCTGAGGTGAAGATATTGGCACGGCAGGCTCGATGGCAGTTGCAGCGGTGGCGGTTTGTGCCTTTTTATTTACAGGGCTGTTTTGTTGCCTGTTTTCATTGAGACGCGCGGTTTTTGGCATGCTGTTTTTTCGGACAGGGGACCGTTTCTGCGTGCCTGACTGGAAATGATCGGGATTGTTACCCTGTTGGGGCTGATCCGGTTGTGAATGAGGTGGCTGAGAAGGCTCCAGGGTGATGCTGTCGGCGCCAGTAGCTGCGCCTGTGGTATCAGTGCGTATGGGGGGGGCTTTCAGTTGTTGGTCGCCAGCCGCTAAACCGGTCCGTGATGGCGTGCTGGAAAGAGGAGGGGAAGCCGGACTGGGTTCTTCTTTTACTGTCTCTGGCCGGACAGACGCTCTGTTTACGCCGGTTATGGCGGTTTTCTGTGGCGGTGGTTTTTCCTGGAACTGTTCAATCCAGGCTTTGAGAAAGCCCTTATTGCGAACCTTTTGCAGTTTTTCGAATTCGGTGTAGAGGTGGATTCTATCATTGAGTAGCAGGCTGCGGTTGAATACGCCGCCGCTGAGTGAGGGGGAAAGCTGCCCCCAGCCACTGGCCGGGGTATCGATAACATCGATGATTTCATCGACCAGAAAGCCGGTATGCCGGTCTTTGAGGCGGCAGATAATAACCCGTCCGGGCTGCTTGCGATCCTGTTTCACGACCCCGAACAACTGGCGTACTTCGATCAGGCTGACCAGTTTGCCGTCATGACGGAAGATACCGGGGTGTGAATCCGAGCTGCCGGGAGGATGGGTCAGTGAGGGTGGCTGGATCAGCGTTTCTACGGGATGTGTTGGGGCGCAACACAGAACCGGGCCGACCCGGTATATCAGCAGGGCATGATTGTCCGTCAGTTGTGCCATAGAACATGCTCCCTCTGGAGCCTGCCGGGATGCAGGGTTATTTTCCCACCCTGTTGGTTATGAATACCTGCGGTTCAGCAGGCGCCTGGCAAAATTAGCGGCACTATCAGGTAAAAGTGAAGATCAAGCAGGCAAAAATGAAGGTCAGGGTTCACATTTTGCTTGCTGGCGCAGGCTGCTGGAGTGCATTGCTGAGACGGGCAAACTGGTCCAGCCCCAGGCGTTCGGCGCGAATGCCCGGATTGATGTCCAGGGCGGCGATGGCCTCCGCACTCAGCCAGCCCTTTAGATTGTTACGCAGGGTCTTACGCCGTTGGGAAAAGGCCTGGGCGACCAGTTGTGCAAACAGGGCGGGATCGTGGACTTCAACCGGCGGCTGGCGATGCGGACGCAGGCGAACGATGGCTGAATCGACTTTGGGGGCGGGAAAAAAGGCGCCGGAGCCGACAGTAAACAGCATTTCCGCTTCACAGTGATAGGCCAGCATCACCGTCAGGCGGCCATAACTTTTGCTGCCGGGAGCAGCGACTATGCGCTGTACGACTTCTTTTTGCAGCATGAAATGCATGTCTTCAATACAGGCGGCCTGGCTCATGAGATGAAACAGTAGAGGCGTGGAGATATTGTAGGGCAGGTTGCCCACCACCCGCAGCAGGGGGCCATTCTCCGGCTGCAGGGCGCAGAAATCAAAGCGCAGGGCATCGGCCTGATGCACCTGCAGTTCGCCCACATCGGCCAGTTGCTGTTGCAGGGGGGCGATTAGATCGCGATCCAGTTCGACCACATCGAGCCGGCCACAGGCTTCCAGCAAGGGCCGGGTGAGCGCCCCCTGACCGGGACCGATCTCCACCAGATGGTCACCGGGACGAGGATGGATGCTATCGACAATGCGCCGGATCACGCCCGGATCATGGAGAAAATTCTGGCCGAAGCGCTTGCGGGGCTGGTGGGTCATGGGCTGTGTTCCTTTATTTTTGCTTCGTAATTAAACGCAGAGG
>JASBTR010000149.1 GCA_030148325.1 Gammaproteobacteria bacterium | reverse complement strand
GGTCATGGGCTGTGTTCCTTTATTTTTGCTTCGTAATTAAACGCAGAGGACGCGGAGGCGCAAAGACGCAGAGGTTTATTAACGTTAGAAACTTAGACCAGGTCATTCTGATGCGCGTCAGGGAGTAAATCATTATCCTGGGTAACTACTCACGCCCTACAGTAACATTTTCGGCAAGTGCCATTTGAATCGCAATAAGCGGATTAACGCCTTTATTCGCCATGGTTTGCAAGTAGCTGGAAATTCGACAATAGGCTTGCGCATACGCCTGCGTTCTAAAACAGCCAGATACCTTTTGTTTGACCTTGGCCATTCTTAAATCGCGCTCAGCTCTATTATTGGTAAAGGAGACATGTGAATTTTTAGCAAATAGCCATACCGCCTGCTCATTATCTTTTAATCGTTCCCATAAATTATGTGCATCCGATTTAGCTATTTTACCTCGTTTTCCACTAGGTCTGGGCGGAATGGGAGGCAATTCCTTTTCCCCGCGCGTGAGAATATTTCGAAAGCGTTTTTGCAGGTTCGCATAATCGTTAGCCGATAGTTTCTTTTGCCTGCTTTTTGATACCTTGATACAGGTTTCCTTAAGAAGCCGTTTCATATTGGCCGCCCAGGCATAGCCGTTCGAATCAACCACAAAGGTCAATTCACGCAATAAATGAGAACCGCACAAAGCATGTCCACAATGTATATATGAGAAATACGAAGCCCAGCAATCATGAATAATAATGCCGCCATAACGGGGAACAATATCAATATCATCAATGGCGTCTATGCCTCGCCGTCGATGCAGGCATTTGAGGGTAATATCACCCGCTGAATAAACATGAATCCAATGATTCCTTCTATCTACCCGTAATGAAGTTTCATCCACATTCATGGCCGGCATCGCAAGTAATGCCGCTTTAGCCGATATTTCCCACGGCTCTAGCGCGTGATGCAGGCGCAGTATAAATTTCAATAAGCTGGCTTCTGAGAGCGTGACATCAATCATGGCAGTCACACACTTCTGAACCCGATTAAGCGCCACCATCTGACACACCAGTAAATTGATTACATAGGCTTTCAGGCCGTTGCCATACTGGAGTGGGCCATCTAAATCAGACGGGAATCGAGCCTTCACCGTGGCATCACACGTGGGACACTGTTTTATCTGGGCATCCACATGTTCAACGACTTTTTCAAAAACAATATCAATCTTTGTGCGACGTTCGTATTCCGTGCTGTTCACCGCATTCAGATCGTCCCCACACACATCACAGCTATGAACGTCCAGTCTCACAACACGTTCATTCAAGCGTGTATTCGTGACGGCCATCTTGTTTTCTGGCTTTCCTTTACCCTTGCTGCCCGGCTTCAGCGGCAGGGCGGATTCGTCTTTATCTGTTTGAGATGACGGGATGCTTGAGGATCTTTATTTCATTGCTGATTTTTCCCTCGGCGCACAGCTGTTCAAAGTCAGCCTTTAAACGACCCACTTCGTTTCGCACGGTTAATTTGTCAATCTTCGCCATTCAATGTTATCGTTCATCATCTACAATGAAGACAGGATAACATGGCTTTTTTCGAGGCTCTGAGCGCCGCTCTACGGGACGTTCTCTCCTCACTTTAAGGCACAGGACAAAATATCGATAAAATGATCTTGTTTGATCGCAGGGGATCGCTATCGATCTATTTTTAATGGGCTTAAGAATATTGTTTTATTACCTCTAAAAAACTGTCAAGAACTATTTTTAATTTTTTATGGCTTAGGGGGTGAGTAGTTACGAAAATAGAAGGCTTATGAGCGATACAACAATACTCATTGTTGATGATGAACCAGTGATTCTGGCATCAATGAGCAAGGTACTGGCTCCCAGTTACAGCGTGCGCGCCGCCAATTCCGGGGGGCGGGCACTGACGGTGGCCGGCACAGACCCACGCCCTGACCTGATACTGCTCGACGTGCTGATGCCCGGGATGGATGGCTACTCGGTACTCTCAAGACTGAAGGAAGACCCTACCACCCGCGATATTCCGGTTATTATTGTCACTGCCATGGAGGCGGAGGAGGATGAAGAGAAGGGACTGGCGCTGGGTGCGGTCGATTACATCACCAAGCCCATCAAACCGGCGATTCTGCTGGCTCGGGTCAAAAACCATATAATACTGAAGCAGGTGCGTGATTTTCTCCGCGACAAGAACGCGTTTCTCGAAGCTGAGGTCGCGCGTCGTATGGAGGAAAACCAGATCATCCAGGCCGTGAGCATACGCGCCCTGGCGCATCTGGCGGAGATACGCGATCCAGAGACAGGTGATCACATCCTCCGTACCCAGTCGTATATTCAGGTCCTGGCGACGCGCCTACAGGGGCATCCCCGCTTCAATGATACGATCACGGATCATTTTATTGACCTGCTGACCAAGTCTGCGCCTCTGCACGACATCGGCAAGGTGGGTATTCCGGACAACATACTGCTCAAACCGGGGAAACTCACGGACGATGAATGGGCGATCATGAAGACACACTCGGAACTTGGCGCGCGGGCCATCGAGCAAGCCGAGAGAGACGTCGAGCGGCCGGTGGAATTTCTCACCCTGGCCAAGGAGATTGCCCACTGGCACCATGAACGTTGGGACGGCAGCGGTTATCCGGACGGTCTGGCCGGGGATGCCATTCCCATCTCGGCCCGGCTTATGACCATAGCCGATGTCTTCGATGCCCTTATCTCGGCACGGGTATACAAGCCGGCCATGCCGTTCGAAAAAGCTCGAGACATTATCACCGATGAACGCAATCGCCAGTTCGACCCGGACATTACCGATGCCTTCCTGGCATGCTTCGAGGAATTCGTGGTGATCGCGCGCAAGTATCAGGCCAGGGACTGAGGCCAGGCTCCCTTTATCTGAGAACCAAACGAGATGAACAAGTGGATCATGATCAATAAAGTACATGGCGAGTGCAACAGATCCTCCTCAACCATGCCGAACACTGAATAATTTAATGTAAGGGAATTTAATGAGGCAACCACCCGATTCGGACTAAATAATACAGCTTGAGCAGGATAAGTTTACACAAATTTTAGTAGTAGAAATCAGTTATACAACAAAGATTACAGACCATGAGTAAAAATAGAAGTTTCCACTTAATATTTACAAGAATTCTGTTTTTTTTCTTGTTATTTATTTCCACAAATCTATGGGCCGAATCAATACGTATCGGTGTTCTGGCAAAAGATGGTATCGTCCAGACTCGCCAGCAATGGCTGCCCACCATTAAATACCTCAATGAACAAATAGCGGACAACTCGTTTGTGTTAGTTCCGCTCCTGTTCGAAGAAATTCAGCCTGCGGTCGCGCAGAAAAAAATTGACTTTATTTTCATCAATCCCTCTTTATATGTTGAGCTGGAAAAGAAGTATGGGGTTTCCCAGATAGCAACGCTTAAAAATAACATTAATAACAGACCCGTAGCGGTGTTTGGCGGTGTTATTTTTACCCGTGCAGATACGCCTGATATTAGAGCGCTTAAGGATATTCGTAATAAACGATTCATGGGAGTCAACCCGAACTCTTTAGGCGGTTATCAGATGGCCTGGCGTGAATTTCTGGATATTGGTATCAAACCAGAACGTGATTTTTCGCAGGTTCAGTTTGCCGGAACCCATGAGGCCGTAGTTTATGCCGTTCTGCGTGGCGAAGCGGATGCGGGAATCGTGCGTACTGGTGTGTTAGAGCGTATGGCACAAAAAGGAGACATTAATCTTGATGATATATGGGTTATCAATCAACAGAAGTATCATGGGTTTAATGCACGGGTAAGCACCCGGCTTTATGCTGAATGGCCGATGGCGAAGTTGCCACACACTTCAAACAAGATATCCAGACAGATCGTTTCAGTTTTGCTGGCAATGCCGGAAACGAGCGCGGCTGCCCGGGCGGGTCACTATTTTGGCTGGTCTGTGCCGCTCAGTTATGAACCGGTCCATCAGGTCCATCAGCTACTGCGTGAGTTGAAGATTGGTCCCTATGAGCATCTAGGTGAGATCAGTACAAAACAGATTATTCAACAGTACTGGCAATGGTTGCTTGGGGCCATTATTGCCCTGGCGTTGCTGTTCATTGTGTTCCTATGGATCCTTCGTTTAAATAGCCGGCTTAAATCCTATAGTACTGCACTCAATGAGGCCAAAAACACCCTTGAGAGTCGTGTTGAGCAACGTACTGAAGACCTCACTGAGAGCCGTATACTGCTGGAAGAGGCCCAGGCACTGGCACACATTGGTAACTGGGAACTTGATCCCATTACCATGAAGTCTGTCTGGTCAGCTGAGATTTTTCGTATTTTCGGTATTGGATACACCGCTGATGTTGGTCCGGAATGTCTGTCTGGCATCGTTCACCCAGATGACAGAGATGCCCTGCTTCTCTCCCTGCAGAACGTGGCAACGGATAGCAAAAAAAACCAGCATAAAATGGAATACCGCATTATTCGCCCTGATGGTGAGATCCGCTGGATAGAATGTTACGGTGTACAAATTCGGAATGAAAAGGGTGAGTTGTTTAAGGTAAGGGGGTTTATTCAGGATATCAGTGAACGCAAACGGACGGAGGAAGAGTTGCGTAAGCTGAGCCTGGCGGTGGAACAGAGTCCGGAGAGCGTCATGATTACCAATCTCGACGCCGAGATCGAATACGTCAACGAGGTCTTCCTGTGTTCAACGGGTTACGAGCGGGAAGATGTAATAGGCAGGAATCCGCGTGTCCTGCATTCGGGCAAGACGCCGCCCGAGACCTACGCGGCTATGTGGGATACGTTACAGCACGGTCAGCCCTGGAAGGGCGTATTCATCAACAAACGCAAGGATGGCAGCGAGTACGTCGAATTCGCCCGCATCGCGCCGCTACGCCAGCCCGGTGGCACGATCACCCACTACGTCGCGGTCAAGGAAGACATCACCGAGAAAAAACACCTCGAAGAAGAACTGGATCGGCACCGTCATCACCTCGAGGAACTGGTAGAGGCACGTACCAGGCAACTGGCCGAGGCGCGGCAACAGGCGGAGGCCGCCAGCCAGGCCAAGAGTGCTTTCCTGGCCAACATGAGCCACGAAATCCGCACCCCCATGAACGCCATTCTCGGACTCACCCACCTGCTACAACGCGCCGTTCCGACGCCTGAGCAGTCGGAACGGCTCGCCAAGATCGATGCCGCCGCCGGGCATCTGCTTGCCATTATTAATGACATCCTGGATCTCTCCAAGATCGAGGCCGGAAAGCTGGTCATGGAACAGTCGGATTTCCACCTGAATGCGATTTTTGATTATATCCAGTCGCTATTGAAAGAGCAGGTCAGAGAGAAGGGATTGACCATCGAAGTGGATCGAAACGCCGTACCGCTCTGGCTTCGGGGCGACCCGACCCGTCTTCGCCAGGCCCTGCTTAATTACGCCGGTAACGCCGTCAAGTTCACTGAGCAGGGAACCATCTATCTGCGTGCAAAAAAACTGGAAGAACAGGATGACGAGATTCTGGTGCGGTTCGAGGTGCAGGATACGGGCATCGGCATCGAGCCCGACAAACTGTCCGGCCTGTTCGAGGCCTTTGAGCAGGTCGATGCCTCCACCACGCGCAAACACGGCGGCACCGGCCTGGGTCTGGCCATCACCCGACACCTGGCGCAGCTGATGGGCGGTGAGGTGGGGGCACAGAGTGAGCCGGGCCGGGGTAGTACCTTCTGGTTCACCGCCAGGCTTGGCCGTGGCCACGGCATCCAGCCGACCACACCCTCCGCTGATATGGCGGATGCCGAGACGACACTACGCAGCCATCTTGCGGGTGCACACATCTTGCTGGTCGAGGACAATGCCATTAACCGTGAAGTAGCCATGGAGCTGCTGAGTGGTGCGGGCCTGGCTGTGGATACGGCGGAAAATGGCCGGGAGGCTGTGACAATGGTTCGCGCTACTGCCTATGACCTGGTTCTGATGGACATCCAGATGCCGGAGATGGATGGCCGGGAAGCGACACGCGTGATCCGATCCATGGACGGCAAAGAGGGGCTCCCTGTGCTGGCGATGACCGCCAATGTCTTCGAAGAAGATCGCCAGGCCTGCCTGGAGGCCGGCATGAACGACTTCATCGCCAAGCCGGTCGATCCGGAAAACCTCTTCTCGACGATCGCCAGATGGCTGCCGAAGCGCGCAATCTCGCTAGAAACGATTTCCCCCTCAGTCGCGCCCGTCCCCGACACGGCGGACGATGCCGCCCTGCGCGAACAGCTTGTGGCCATCGAAGGGGTGGATGCAGAGAGAGGCCTGCGCAACCTGCGAGGCGACGTGGCAGGCTATCTGCGGCTGTTACGTCAGTTTGATACCCGCCATGGTGAAGATGTAGACAAACTGAGTGTGTATCTTGCAGAGGGGGAGATCAATGAAGCAGGGCGTCTGGCCCACACTCTCAAGGGGGCGGCCGGCACGCTGGGTCTGTCGCAACTGCAGGAGGCCGCCAAGGCACTGGAAGAGGACCTGCGCAGCCATGACGGCAAGCGGGGCGAAATAAGTGAGAAGGCTTCACTCCTCATGGAAGCCATAAGTGCTGAGCAGAGTAAACTCCACGAAGCGCTGACCCGCATCGCCGCGCAGGCGGTGGCTGAAGGGGCGGTGGAGGCGGATCCGGTCGAGGCACAGAGAGTGCTTGCCCGCCTCAAACCACTGCTGGCGACGGATGATACGGCAGCCAATGTCCTGTTCTCGGAATCAGAGGCACTATTGAAGAGTACATTCGGGGCAGAGGCGGAACGGCTTACGAAACAGATAGAGGCTTTCGATTATCCGGCGGCGCTGGCAACCCTGGAGTCCATCTCCACCTCCCCCACCCTTGCCGGCAGCCAGCAGCCATCCGACATGACGAGCGCTGCTTTCGAGCGTGGGGATAGCCCGATCAATCCGGTGGCGCTGTTCAACATGTTTGGTAACGATACCACCAGGCATCTGGATATGTTAAGAAAATTCATTCCCCAGGCGGAAGCTATCATCGCAGAGATGAATACAGCCTGTGGGGCACGGGACGCGGAGCAGGTATCTTTCCTTGCCCACAAGCTTAAGACCTCGGCCCGTACGGTGGGAGCGGATAGCCTGGCGGATTTGTGCCTGGATCTGGAAATTGCCGGACGGGACGCCGACTGGTCGGCGATCGATGCTCGTTGCCCTGAACTGGCGCCCGCGATGGATCGGGTGAGGGAATTTATCAACGGCCTGTGAGATATTTTTATGTTTAATCTGAAAAAAGCAGTTGGCCGCAGGCGCATCGAAAATTTCAAAGCGGCGACAGCATGACAAGCAGGAACGTAAAACCCATCAACAAATGCATCCTGATCGTCAGTGATTCCGCTGACGAGCTCAATGACCTCCAGTATTTGTTAACCGTAGATTTTGGCCATTGTTTGAAAGCGGATAACGAGCTTGAGGGTTTACGGCTGTTCAACGAGAACCATCCTACGGTGTTGATACTCGCCTTCCAGGAAATCGAGAAAGCGGAGCATTTTTATCTGTCGCTCTACCGGCATGACAGTCAAATACACGCCGTTCCCCACCAAACTTTGCTGCTCTGCAAGAACAATGAATCGAGTAAAGCGTACCAGCTTTGCAAAAGCGGAACGTTCGACGATTATGTTGCGAACCGGCCACTTTATGACCCATTCCGCCTGCGTTTATCCGTCGTGCAGGCGCTCAATCGCCGCAGCCAGGAACGATATTCCTATTTGCTAAATGACCAGATTGAAAAAATTACCGATGGCTTGCATCAGTTTGACCAATTTGTCAGCAGAAAGTTTACGTCGGGAGGCGGACAGCAGCAGGAGACGATTCGCGCATTCCAGCACTTTACTCAAAATCTTGCCACTGGCCTGAAACAGCTGGAAGAAAACCTGATCGAGGAGGCATCAGGAGAGCCTTTGCAGGCGATGGATAAGGAAAGCCTGAGCCATCAGTTCGATCAGTTTCACAAGGATAGCCTGCAACGCGGAAGCCTGAATGTAGTTGAACAATTGAACAAAACGGGTAACTGGATGGAGGAGTTCAATAACGGCTACAAGGACTATGTCGAAACAGCTCAGCAGGAAAATGAAGCAATCCAGGCCAAACAAATAATGCTGGTCGATGATGATGAGTTCTACCGGGACACGCTCACTACAATGCTCCAGGAGGCCGGCATACATGTTTTGGAAATAGGCGATGGCAGAACAGCACTAACGAAACTCCAGCATACTAAGCCCAGGTTAATTTTACTGGACTACAGGATGCCCGGCCTTGACGGTATCGCAACTCTAAAACAGATCAAGTCGAACCCGGATACGAGCTCGATACCCGTAATTATGTTAACCGGTGTCAGCGCGCGCGAAATAGTGGATCAGTGTATACACGCAGGCGCTACTGACTATATCGTTAAGCCCAGCGACCGTAGCACCATACTCGCCAAAATAGACGATGCATTAAAAAGATAAGCGGCAACTGAAAGCAGGGGGCGCGACCTTATGACCGAGCCTGATTTCCACCAGCTACTCACCGGGACGAGGATGGATGCTATCGACAATGCGCCGGATCACGCCCGGATCATGGAGAAAATTCTGGCCGAAGCGCTTGCGGGGCTGGTGGGTCATGGGCTGTGTTCCTTTATTTTTGCTTCGTAATTAAACGCAGAGG
>JASBTR010000127.1 GCA_030148325.1 Gammaproteobacteria bacterium | reverse complement strand
TCCCTGAGCGTGTTTTTGCAGATACCCGGCAATCTCATCAAAGGCCTGTTGTGAACTCAGACCGTTGAATTCGCCGGAGTTAATCAACTGACCCCTGTCCGTAAAGGCCTCCCTGCGAATATCAGCCTCAGTTTCATCCGTGGGCGCGATCACCTGCAACATGGGCAGGCCGTATTTGCGCGCAAATTCCCAGTCGCGCTGATCATGCGCGGGCACCGACATCACTGCGCCTTCACCATAGCCCATGAGTACGAAGTTGGCGATAAACACCGGCAACCGATCACCCGTAATCGGATGTACCGCCTTGAAACCGGAATCCATACCTTTTTTCTCCACAGTCTCCAGCACCGCTTCGGCGGTGCCGGTGGCGGCGCATTCCTTCACAAACGCAGCGATATTGGCGTAATGGGCTGCGGCTTCCTGCGCCAGCGGATGCTCTGGCGCTACCGCCACGTAGGTCGCGCCCATCAGCGTATCCGGGCGGGTGGTAAAAACTTTGAGTCCCTGATCGCGGCCGTCGATAGCGAAGACAATCTCCACCCCTTCAGAACGGCCGATCCAGTTGCGCTGCATGGTGACGACCTGCTCCGGCCAGCCATCCAGTTTGTCCAGATCCACCAGCAATTCCTCGGCATAGGCGGTAATTCTCATAAACCACTGGGAAATATCCTTACGCTCAACCTCGGTATCGCAGCGCCAGCAGCGACCGTCGATAACCTGCTCGATGGCCAGCACGGTCACATCGATGGGACACCAGTTGACCGGCGCGGTTTTCTTGTACACCAGCCCCTTGTCAAACAGGCGCAGGAACAGCCACTGCTCCCAGCGATAATAATCCGGGTCACAGGTGGCCAGTTCCCGATCCCAGTCATAGGCCAGCCCCAGACGTTTAAGCTGGCCGCGCATGTAGTCAATATTGTCACGGGTCCAGGCGGCCGGGGCCACCCTGTTTTTCATTGCCGCATTTTCCGCCGGCAGGCCAAAGGCATCCCAGCCCATGGGCTGCAGCACATTCCTGCCCAGCATACGCTGATAGCGGCTGATCACGTCACCAATGGTGTAGTTGCGCACATGGCCCATGTGCAGGCGACCGCTGGGATAGGGAAACATCGACAGACAGTAGAACTTTTCCTTTTGCGGATCCTCCACCGCCCTGAAGGACTGTTGCTTTTCCCAGGACTTCTGGGCCTGCTGCTCAATATTTTCTGGCTGGTAACGGGCTTCCATCGGTACAGATCGTCTCTCTTTAATTTTCGTGATTCGGCACGGGTTATTTAAGCTGTATAAGGATAACGCAGGCAGTGAACCTGCCACAACAAAGTCCGCAGCAAAGCAGACGAAATGGCTTGAAAATATCAGCATTCAGACTGATAGTTAGTATATACAGCGAGCTAACCGGAGGAAGCCGTCATGAGCGAGAATAACCAGGAAAAACTCATTAATGCCTATAACACCATGCTTGGCCGGGTAAAAGATGGCCTTAAGGACGTTGAGGAACATGCCCTGCCTCCGATTAAGGAATTACTCAATAAGGCAAAAGAGACCGCCTCAGAGCTGGGTGAACTGAGCCGAGAGGAAGCCGAAAAAGTCGGCGACTATCTCAAGCGTGATCTGAACGAAGCCGGTGAATTCCTGTCAGAAAATGGCCGACAACTGAAAGAATGGCTGAAATTCGATCTGGAGTTTGCCGAAGTGAAGCTGGCCGAACTGTTTGCCAGTGTCGCTGATCGCACCCGCGTCGAACTCGACGCCCTGGCTGAACGCGCTCGCCGGGTGGGCATCTGGCATACCGGTGAGATCACCGGCATCGGGATACTGGTTTGCAGCGAGTGTGGTGAAAAGCTGCACTTTGAAAAAACGGGTCGCATTCCACCCTGTCCAAAGTGTCATGGCACGACATTCAAAAAAGCCTTTGGCAAGGTAGATGATGAATAAAACCTGACTACCCGGTTTTATTTTATCAGGCAGGTTGAAAGAATCAGTCCCTGATTCAGGTCCTGTATAGCGTGTTGTAAATAAATTTAAGGAAACATTCATGCATCTTCGACCCATCCCCGGTCTCCTGCTCGGGCTTTTATTCCTGTTCGCCGCCGGCCCCGGCCAGGCGTTTGAACAGGACCCGGGCAACAGCATTATCTGGCAGGACTGGTCGCCGGAAGTCTTCACGCAGGCGGAAAAAGAAGGCAAGCTGGTGCTGCTGGATCTCATGGCCGAGTGGTGCGCGTGGTGCAAAAAGATGGATAAGCTTACTTATAACGATAAACAGGTTATTGAGGTTATCAACAAAAACTACATTGCCGTGCGCGCCGATCTGGACAGACATCCGAAACTGGCTCAGCGCTATAAAAACTACGGCCCGCCAACCACCGTGGTTTACAACAGCGCAGGCGCCGAAATTATCAAGCGCCCCGGCTACATGGAAGCACAGATTCTGTTCTGGATGCTGGATACCGTCGCGGCTAATCCTGATCCGGCTGCGCATCGTTAAACATTTGATGGATCGACGCCGTTTTCTTTTTAGCATGAGTGCAGCTATCGCTGCTTCAACTACCGTTTTCAGCGCACTACAAAGCGTTCAGGCTACTGTCAAACAGTCAGCGCCTGCCATTGCCGGGTTAACCCTCGCGCAATGGGATGTCATTACCCTGATCCAGGAACACCTGCTGCCATCAGAACCTGACTCACCCGGCGCAAAGGATATTAACGCCCTTTCCTATTTTCAATCCGTACTGACATCGCCCCGGCATGATCCCGCGAACAGAACATTTCTCCTGCAGGGCTTAAACGAGATTGAAACACGGGCACAGAAAACCTGGCAGCGCCATTTTTCCGAGCTTGATCACAGGCAGCGTGAGAGCCTTTTGCGCGACTATGAGAAAACCCGTGATGGCCGCACCTGGCTGAGAATGCTGCTGGATTATCTGATGGAAGCTTTGCTTACTGATCCCATCTATGGCGGCAATCCGAATGGTATCGGCTGGCAGTGGTTACAGCATACGCCGGGCTTTCCCCGCCCACCGCATAAACAGCAGGTGCTATTCGCATGAGTAAGGATTTCGATGTCTGTGTCATAGGCAGCGGCGCAGGCGCAGGCCCCATCATCTGGAGTCTGGCCAGAGCCGGTTATTCGGTGGTCGTGCTGGAAAAAGGCCCGTACCTGCAAACAAACGATTTTTTCAAGGATGAACGTCACGGCAGTCTGCGTAATGGTTACAAACCGGATCTGCGCGATGAACCCCAGGTCGTGGAAGAAGAAGATGATGACGGCAACTGGCATGCACAAAACACGCATCACTCCGGCACCAACTTCTGGAACGGTAATCTGGTCGGTGGCTCGAGTAATTTCATGAGTGGTTTCTTTCATCGCCTGAAACCCGTGGACTTTCGTCTGCGCTCAAGCTTCGGCCCCGTCGAAGGGGCCAACGTGGTGGACTGGCCCATCAGCTACGATGATCTTGAACCTTATTATACAAAAGTCGAACAGGTCATTGGCGTTTCCGGAAAAGTATTAAAACACCCGCATCAGGAACCACGCAGTACGCCGGATTTTCCCTACCCGCCGACCCGGGTACACCCGGTTGCCGATCTCATCGATCAGGCCAGTCAGGCGCTGGGCTACCATGCTATTCCCACCCCGCGCGCTATTTTGCCGCAGGCCGCACTCGGGCGACACGGCTGTAGTTATAGCGGCTATTGCGGCGCCTACGGCTGCGCCACCGGCGCCAAAGGCAGCTCACGCGCAGCCCTGATCGATCAGGCGGTAGCCACCGGCCGCGTTGAGGTTCGGCCCTGGTCCATGGTCAACCGAATCAGAACCAATAGCAGCGGCAAAATTACTGCGGTTGAATATTTCAATAAACAGGGACAGACAAAACAGGTCGATGCCCGCATCTACGTGGTCGCCTGTCAGGCGATTGAAACCGCCCGCCTGCTGTTGAATTCCAGCGGACCCAAACATGAGCACGGTCTCGGCAACCGCAATCAACAAATTGGCAAGAACCTGCTGTTTGCCGGCGGCGGCAGCGGCTCCGGTCGCCTGGTTTATTCCAAAATGAAGAAAGAGAACATCGAGTCTCTGAAAGAATTCGGCACCTTTGTCAATCGCGCCATTCAGGACTGGTATGTGATCGATGATCCCGACTTCGGCCCAGCACAAAAAGGCGGCACCATCGACTTCGTTCACATGCACCCCAATCCGGTGGTGCGCGCCACCCGGCAGATTTACGGACAGGACGGACTCATCTGGGGAACCGAACTCAAGCGCAAACTGGAACGCCACTTCATCGACAGCCGCTATCTAAAAATCGAAGCCTTCTGTGACTGGATGCCCATCGACGACTGTCATGTCACGCTCGACGCGAAAACGCGGGACAAATGGAACCTGCCCGTCGCCCGCGTGCGCACCGGCTATCATGTACGGAACCTGCAGGTCGGCTGGTATCTGGCTTCCCGTGGCGCCAATGTGTTGAAACAGATGGGCGCGGAAAATGTGATTTCCTTTGCCTCAGGTAAACCCCCTACCAACCTCATGGCCGGCGGCTGCCGCTTCGGCAACGATCCCGCCACTTCAGTGCTGGACGCCGACTGCCGCAGCCATGAAATCGACAACCTGTTCGTCAGCGACGGCAGCTTCATGCCCACCGGCGGCAGCGTACCCTACACCTGGACCATCTACGCCAATTCATTTCGCGTGGCGGATAAAATCCTTGCTCAGCTTGGCGGGAAAAAACGGAGTTAACTGGACCTGAATCGGTGTTACAGTCCAGATATTATATCTGTAGGATGTGCTGAGTGAAACGAAGCGCATCATTTCAGACTGGATACGCGAACGATGCGCTTCGTTTCACTCAGCACATCCTACGAGGGTTTAAAACCTGTCGTTTATGACAACTTCACTCATAGCAAGCTGCCCCGCTCTTGGCCAGGCCTCTTTCACAGCTTTGCCAATGGCGACAAACATGGTGATCACATGGTCATCGGGAAGACTGATAAGCTCTGCAACTTTCTCGAAATCAAACCCATCCATGGGACAGGAATCATAGCCCATATCTTTGGCGGCAAGCATCAATGTTTGCGCGGCTATGCCACAGGATCGCATGGTCTCATCCCTTTGCACCTGATCTTTTCCTCGATAGTAGGCATCGATAGAAGGCAGCATAAAATCCTGCACCGCTTTATCCGCATTCGCCCAGTAGCGAACCGGATCCTTTTCCCATGCTTTTGAGTCCGCACACATTATGATAAACAGGGAGCTGTCCGTTACCTGCGCCTGGTCCCAGGCAGCTTCCCTTATCTGTTTTCTTAACCCGTGATCCTTTACGACCACAAACCGCCAGTGCTGTATGTTAAATGCTGTCGGCGACAACATTGCCAGCGACAGCAATTCCTTTTCTTCTTCAGCGGTCATCACATGTTCAGGGTCAAAGTGTTTAATCGCGCGACGAGTCTTGATTACATCTTTTGTGTCCATACATTTCTCCAGAGTGAAGTTAATAAGAAAGCCTGATACTATGCCATAAGTACGAATCATGTAAGAACGCACTTTTTTGTGACATAGGCACAATATGTATACCGGAAAGAGAGAATGAGTCTATGAATGACGAGAGACCAGACTGCAGTTTTGCCTGCCCCGTGGATGCGACTTTAGCGGTAATAGGTGGAAAATGGAAATGCATCATTCTTTATCACCTGAATAATGAAACCCTGCGCTTTAATGAGCTAAAACGGCTTATTCCCGGCATTACACAAAGAATGCTCACAAAGCAGCTCAGGGAGCTGGAGGCGGATCAAATTATACATAGAAAAATATTTCAGGAGATTCCGCCGAAAGTAGAATACTCTCTGACCAGTTTTGGACTGACTCTTACCCCAATACTTAAATCACTTCAGACATGGGGTATGGAGTACATTGAAAAAATAACCATCATCCGTAACCAGGCCTGAACCAGATTACCTGTCAGGGTCAAAACCTGAAAATCCGATTCCCGACAACTGCGCTAACACAGGATCGAAAGTAGCCAGATCATCTTTGGTAAACTGGTTAAGCCGTGAATGACCACAGGCGCGCGCCATCACCTGCATCAATTCGACTGCCGAAGCAAAAAAATTGGCCAGTCTCCCGGCAGACAGGTCAACATTTAATCTTTGCCGCAATTCCGGTTTTTGTGTCGCGATACCCGCCGGACAGTTATTCGAATTACATATCCGGGCAGCGATGCAGCCAATCGCCTGCATGGCGCTGGTCGAGATCGCAACCCCATCCGCGCCCAGCGCTAATGCTTTTATATAGTCACTGGGCACTCTTAAGCCACCGGTTATTATTAATGTCACTTTGCCGCTGGCGCCCTGCCTGTCCAGATAATGCCTCGCCCGAGCCAGGGCCGGAATAGTGGGGACACTGATATGGTCCCGAAACAACAACGGCGCAGCCCCGGTGCCGCCGCCCCGACCATCGAGAATGATGTAGTCCGCACTGGCTTTTAAGGCAAACTCAATATCGCGTTCGATATGATTTGCGCTGAGCTTGAAACCAACGGGAATACCGCCCGTTATTTCACGCACCCTGTCGGCAAAGCGTCTGAACTCATCAGGCGTTGACAGATCCGCAAATGTGGGCGGTGATATTGCTTCCTTGCCTTCGGGGATGCCGCGCACCTGTGCTATTTTGTCAGTATTTTTCGAAGCCGGCAGGTGGCCGCCGGTTCCCGTTTTCGCCCCCTGGCCAGCCTTGAAATGAAAAGCCTGCACCTTCTCCAGTAAATTCTCGCTAAAACCGAATTTTGCACTGGCCAGCTCATAAAAATAGCGATTATTCGCCTGCTGTTCTTCCGGCAGCATACCGCCTTCGCCGGAACAGATACCTGTGCCTGCCTGTTCTGCGCCTTTTGCCAGGGCCACCTTTGCTTCTTCTGATAAGGCGCCAAAGCTCATGTCTGAAACAAACAGGGGGATTTTCAATTGCAGCGGCTTACTGGATTCCGGCCCGATAACCAGCTCGGTAGCAACATCGACATCTTCCATCAGCGGTTTTTTATCCAGCTGCGCAACCATGATCTGAATATCATCCCACTGCGGCAGCTGATTTCGCGGAACACCCATTGCCCCCATGGGGCCGTGGTGACCAAAATTATACAAGCCGCTGTCGGAGAGTTCGTGTATAAATTCCAGTGCAGGTTCTTCAATCGTTGCCCGAGGCTTCGGCATAAGACTCTCTTCAGCAGCAATACCCGGCCCTTCCTTGCCAATATGCTCATCTGAAAATTGCCTGTGCGATCCGTCACAGAAAGGCGTGCTGCGTGTATGTTTGCAGGCGCACAGGAACGCCACGCCATCTTTTTCAGAAACAATAACCCTTGGGGTAAAGGTAGTGCCTGCATGTGAGCCATCGCAAAATGGCTGACTCTGTGACTTTCCACAGGTGCAAAAATGATATTCCTGCCCTTTTGAAAGGTTCACTTTGACAGGTTTGTTATCTGCAATGACCGGGTTCTTCATGACTGCGTTTCTCCTTAAGGAAGCCCTGATTAATTCCACCGTTCGTGGTGAGCCCTTCGGCTTCGCTCAGGAGAGCCTTGTCGAACCATGAACACCGAATCTAACAAAGTCAGCATGTTAAAAACAACACCCTTCGACAAGCTCAGGGCGAACGGAATTAATCAGAGCTTTCTTAACGACTAACTTTGCACGAGGATTTTAACGATATTAGTCCAGCCCACCTCGTTTCAACCACGCATCATAAATCTTTTTATCCCACTTGCTTTGAAAAAAAGCAATCACTTCATTTTTTTCATTTTCTGTCAGCTTGTGTTTAAATCCAGGCATCTTTCCACCCAATGGAATCCCTCCATTGTTTATGGTTCTTTTCAGTATGCTCAAAGAATGATGCCAGGTGTGCGCAGTTCCATTCAAGGGCGGAGGCGGATACGATCCATCCGGCAATTTTTGCGTCCATTTAAATGTTCCCTGTGCATTTTTACCATGGCAGTCTGCGCAGTTTTTTTCAAATATAACGCGCCCACTATCAACCTGTGATTGCGTGTACCATCTTCCGTCAACCTTCGCTTCGTTATTATTTTTTCCACAACCTGTAATTATTAGAAGTGGTAAAAAAAGAAATAATATTTTTTTCATAAATTTATGTGCTCCGCATATATCTGTTTTGTCAACGCTTCTCAGAAACAATCAAGGGGCAAAACGCCTGAATCCATTCCTTATGCAGTTTTTCTTTCCAATGCTTCCAGCACAGATAACATTACCTGATTAATATTTGAGAACCGTTTAGAATCTGGAAGTATTTCATTTTTCGATTGGACATACGATGAGCCGTCAAGTTCATCGCCACAATTATCAATCAGTGATTTTGCTGACTCTGCCGTTGTTTCCAGATGAAACTGGAAAGCAAGCACACGATCATCCATGATAAACCCCTGGTTTTTACACGCTTCACTCTCTGCAACAGGGATTGCGCCCTTTGGAATATCAAACGTGTCCCCATGCCAGTGAAACACTTCAACTCGTTCAGGTATCGCCTTTGACAGGATAGTGCTGTCGGCTTCTTCCGAACGGCTTATATCGAACCAGCCAATTTCTCTATCTGTGTTTTTGTACACCCTCGCCCCAAGCACATCGGCGATAAGCTGCGCGCCAAGGCAGATTCCCAGGACAATTTTACCGGAATCAATCGCGTTACGAATGAACTTCTTTTCCTCACTTAGCCAGGGATAAACGTCCTCCTCATAAATCCCCATAGGGCCGCCCATAACGATGAGCCAGTCAATATCATTGACTGAGGGCAAAGTCTGCTTTGCGTATAAATGGGTAGACGATAATTGATGGCCCTTTTCTTTTAAAACGGCCTCCATGCTACCGAGCCCTTCAAAGGGAACATGTTGTAGATGATGGATTTTCACATTATTTCCGTTGTTGTTAATTTGTTCTGTACGTTAGGTTGAGTAAAACGAAGCTCAATAGGGGCTCCTTTTACCAGCCAACGATTAATCTGACCCAATTATATTCTCACAAAATAGGGCAACGCCACTAAAACAGAACCCGTCAGCACAAGCAGATAAACATTCGAGATGAAATAGGGGAAAATAAATAATGCAATGCCAACAACTAATGGAACCACTGCCTTTTGTCTTTTTCCATAGGTGAAAAATCCGAGACCAATACCGCCGAAGATCACGGCCCAGATAATTAACGATGTATCTTCCATTCCAGTCTGCGTAATTTATCTAAAATTTTGACTCGGAAAACCGCACCCAGCATTTCAGGCCTGCGGCGATACGATGCCCGGGATTCGGTAATTTTACTCGAACTGTATACGTGCCACTGGCGGCATCAATGATCTGATCGACAATATCCACCTTGCCGTTAAAGCTGCCGCCTGCGGGGGATTCGGGTTCGACAATGGCGGTCATGCCTTTGCGGATGCTGCCGATACGTGAAACCGGCACGATAATTTCAACGTTGAGCGGATCAATACTCACCAGGGTTAGCACCGGATCTTCGCCTACAAATTCACCTGCTGAATGGTGGCGCTCAGTGACAATGCCGTTGATGGGACTGCGCAGGGTGCGTAGTTTCAGTTTCTCTTTCGCTTCCTGTAATTCCAGTTCGGCAATTCTGTGTTCGGTTTCCATTTCATCTTTTTCATGAATGGAAATCAGCTCCTGCCGGTAAAGATCCTCGTTGCGTACCAGTTTTCGCTTACCGAAATCCACCCGCGCCTGCGCCAGCGCCACCGCCGCCTTTTCCACTCCGGACTTCAGGCGCGCCACGATCTGTCCACGCTTAACCTGATCGCCACGCTCCATCCTAATTGAATCAAGGATACCCGGTATCTGGCTGCTCAATTTTACTTCCTCATTCGGCTCCAGCAGGCAATCCAGCGCCTCTCTATCGCCCGCAAGGTTCTGATTATCAGCAGTCACACTGCCAAAAGCCAGGCATAATAAAATAAGGCTGATAATACTTCTATACATGCTGATTTATTCTCCTCTACCGGCAAAGGATAGCATTTTTCCTTTCTGAATTTCCTGACGCAGGAGACGATGTCTTGCTTTCGCCTGCATGCGTTCTCCTGTCTTATCAACAAGAGATACGAATCGAGACAGCAGATAGTTGCCAACCCGAGAGTTGCAACCGGCTCCATGGCGCAACAGCCCGGCTATCAAGCGCAAACGCAGACTGCCGGCGATGATCGTAGCCAGCAGCTTATCATCCGGTGAGATAAATACCAGCGTCGTCAATCCAGCCGTCCTGGCACCGGAGTTTACCCGCATTCGCTGACGCCGTCGGGGAGAATGGTATTCAACCCGTATCAGGCTGCCTGTTTCAGGAAGATGTATATTCATATCATTCTGAAACAGGATGACCGGGGTATATTCTGGTGATCTGTTCTGCTGCGAAACCCCGTCCTGTTTATGAATCAGACAGGGCAGACCGGCCTGTTTCAGCATAGATTGTATCTGCTCTGCAGCCGTCTTTGTTTCGACACTCAGAAATACGGGCCTTTTCGCTGCATAACAACGCTGTACTTCTGAAAGAATGGCCTGCCATTTATCATTATCGTTTTTATAAAAACGATAATCACAGCGCTCAGCCAGCGATAGTTCCTGTTTCTCCTGTATTTTTACTACCCCAAGCCGGTACACAGCCCAGAGTTCAGACTCAAGTCCCGACAGACGTCCATACCCTCCCAGCTGTCCATAACGACGGAAAAAACCCGGGTAACTGAGACGCGCCATCGTTCTGTTCTCAGTTTGTTCCTGCTCGCCGGAAGCGCTGATTTCCAGCGGCGCACGCGCCGCATCTACCAGCAGCTTATCGATATCAGCAATTAACGCCACATGCAGACCGCGCAGCGCCAGCATCCTTGCGCGGGGCTTTTCACGATAAAGCGCCTCGGCCTGCAGGCGTAATGGCTGGCTCATATCCCCAAGCCGCAAACGATCACGTAAATAATCAAACACCAGTTCCCGCGCCAGACAAAAACAGATATCAGCCTGATATTCACTGCGCCGTTGCGCCTGCGGCGTCTCGTCATCGACACAGCCCGTGATCAGATCCAGCGCCTGAAAAAAAGGTTGCAGCCGTTTTCGCGCACGCGCCAGCGACTCACTGTCAGCATAGACAAGGTGCACCGGCCTGCCGGACAACGCCAGCCCGGCAGCCGCAAATCCAGACTCCAGTCCCCTGTCTGTATCGCTGTTAATCGCATGGCCGGTGTACATCATGTATGCTCGCCAGAGTTCCACGCCAGTCACATCTATACCAGCCGTATGCTCAAAGCACTGGTTTGCAATGCACCGCAGGATCATAAACAGTTGTACCGGCCGCTCGGCTATATCAATCTCATTCAGTGCTGTTTTTAAATCCCTGTATGAGGCGCTTTTCCATTCGCGCTCCATATTTTCCAGCTCTCGCCGGAAAGCGCTTTGTCCGGATATTTCCCGTCCTGAAAAAAGCCGACACCACTGGCGTGAGAAAAAAGCATCAACAAAATCGAGGCTGGGCGGCCGGTTCTCAAACTGCTGGGTATGTTCAGCCGGCAGACTGGAGCAGAATCCAGAATGGAAAAAAGGGGTCCGCTGATCAGACATCAAAGCGCCTCAGGAACAGGCGTCTCAGTTCACGCCAGAGGCGCTGTCCTGCTGACTCAGGCGGATGCTGGAACCGCACAAAGACTCGCCCGCCGACATAGCGAGTACGTATGCCGGGCAGGCTCAAATCAAACTGGAATAACGGCGCCAACACTTTCATTGAACCTGTTGACGACGAACTGTTCAATGCCGGATCAGAGGCGGCGGGATCGAGTGCAAACTCACCACCACCTTCCAGGCTCAGCGCCGGGGCCGGCAGCTCATTCGAGGCTGCAGGCACTTCACGCAAAATAACCGCCGCAACTGTCTGCAACGGATTATCAACCAGACGTGCTGACAATGAGCGCGTATGGTGGCGAACATGTTCAACATCATCCTGCCGGACTACCACCCGCACTGTCGCATCCTGTTCGTCCACCACATAACCGATTTCTTCTCCACGCCGCAGGAAGCGCCCCGGCAAATCCACAGCCTTCGGTATCAATACAACACCGTCCACCGGACTCCTTATTTTCAGCGCGGCAAGACGCTCAGCAGCTCGCTGCAATTCTGCTTCCAGCAGGCCGATTTCATCCTTCAACAGCAGCGCCTGGGCACGATCTTCCTGCAGACCGGCATAATAGCGGGCCCGAAATTCTTCCAGGCGCGCCTGCATAACCCGCCTGTCGGTTTCCAGTTTCACCGAACTCAAAGAGAGTAACACCTGATCTTTAGCAACCCGCTCTCCGGTTTTAACTTTTACTTCCTCAACAAAACCATCCACACCGCTGGTCACGCGTGCTTCTTCCGGCACCCAAAGCACACCCTGTGCTGTTGTCGCAGAAGGCAGTGGCAGGACAAACAGCAATAACCCCACTATCGCCGCCACGCCCGTTGCCAATGCCAGACCACGTTCACGCCGGCTCGGATGCAGGGCCAGTCGTTTCAGTAATCTTGCCACCGGCATCAGCAGGCTGCCATTCAGTGACCAGAGTGCCAGTACTACCCCGAAGATGAAAAACTTCTGCGCAACGAACAGGGCGATACTGAGACTGATAAAAATACGATAGACAAAGGCAAGCGGCGCATAGATAAACAGCCAGCGCCGTTCCGTATTCTGCATTTGTGGTGCAATCGCATTTTTCACCCCAAGCAGATAACGCTGACCCAGATAGCCCCAGTAGCGATTGCTGCGCGTAGCGAAATTAGGGATTTCCAGCCAGTCGGATAAAAGATAATAACCATCAAAACGCAACAGCGGATTACCGTTGAGCATCAGGGTTGAAACACCGGCGATGATCATCACATTGAAAGCCAGCGCCCGCACCAGCCCCGGCTCCACGTTGATCCAGATGAGCATCGCCAGCCCGGCCAGAAACAGCTCTACCATTATACCGGCGCCGCTAACGATCATACGCTGAGATTTTTTGCCAAAGACGGAAGAAGCGCTGGCATCGACATAGGGCACCGGCATCAACACCAGCAGCATAATACCCATCTCATGCACTTCCCCACCCCAGCGTTTTACCGCCCAGGCATGTCCCAGTTCATGCAGACCTTTAACCAGTGGATACACAAACCAGAGTAGAAGCAGATTTTCCATGCTCAGAATACGATCGCTGATATTGCCCGTTAGCGCCGGCCAGTGCATCAGCGTCATCACCGAAGTGAATAACAACAGCAACAACCAGAGGCCGAAAAAAACCCGACTAAACAGCGGCCGCACCAGCGGCAGGCCGGCCTGTAAAAACCGATCCGGATCCAGCAGGGGAAAACGCAACGCCAGTGGACTGCGCCAGCGCGCCCTGCGTTGCTGACTTTTCTGCCTCTGTCCACGTTCTATCATTTCCATAATGTCGGCCGGAATATCCGAGCGCAACACATCAAACTGGTGAAGCTGGGACAGAAGATGCAGCATCTCGTCCTGAGTCGGTGGATTATCCGGCCGAACCTCGCCGGCCTGTTCCCATATTTCCTGCATGCTGTGATCGCCATCCATCAGGCCAATCAACTGCCAGGCTTCAGGAGAAAAACGATGGAAGGAACCCGTGATAGCATCCTGCAACACATAGAAGCGCTGACCGCGATAACGATGGCGATGGATGCGCACATGACTGCGCAGGGCCGGTTTTAGATCCGCGACCCGGTACCAGTATGGGCTTTGTTTAGTGTTTTCCACGGAATAAGCTTCCTGATGGATGTAGTAGTAGCATAGGCCGAATAATTAACGCAGAGGACGCAAAGTCGCTGAGACGCTGAGACGCTGAGACGCTGAGAATTAAAAAATATAAATTTAATAATGATCTCATACTACCCACAAGAATATTTTTTACCTTGCTACTTCGCACCTTTACGTTGAATATCCATCTGTTTTATATATGGAATTATGATCTTGCCTGGTGTCCGTCCACAAAGGTTTTCAAATAACCTCCCCCCGCAAGCTGACTCTCATACACAAATCAGCCCCGAAGGGAACTAACCGTGAAAGGAGCGATCAGATCAAGCATCACATATTACAGAGGAAGGTGTCCAGTATGTCGAAGGTAAATAGCGATGCGAAAACGTGGTCTGAAGCGGT
>JASBTR010000116.1 GCA_030148325.1 Gammaproteobacteria bacterium | reverse complement strand
TGGAATGTGCCAGATCCAGACGTTCCATTTTTTTTAATAATTGGGTGAAATTTCTACAAAGCGGACTTTTCCGCGCATAGAATATTTTACAAGTGTCGCTTAATATCCATTTTTTCACCAAGTATACGCACAACATCAAGCACTGTAGAAGACAGGCGATAAATAACAAAATGGTGTTTGAAGTGATACAGCCTATAATCTTTTCGAATATGCTCAATGCTGTTTCCCATTTCCGGATTTTCAGTCATTTCTTCAATTGCCTGACCGAGTGCATCAGTGTAAACATCCGCCTGCTTTTCACCCCAATTATCATAGGTATAACGCCAGATTTTTTTAATATCACTTCTGGCGCGTGGTCGGATTACAATTTTAAGCATTCAGTCCAGCGTCTTTTTTAGCTTCCTGAATAATGTCCTGCACATTAAAGGGCACAGCATCGCCGCTTTCTTCACCCTGAATAATTGCAGCACGTAAAGCATCCAGCCTGGTTTTGTATATTTCATCTTGCTGCATTTTCAGTCGCAGTGCTTCGCGGATGATTTCACTGGCATTGTTATACGTACCCTCATCCAGCTGTTTCTGGATATAGGCTTCAAAGGTTGAGCTTAAGCTAACGTTCATAGGTTGATACCTCCGTAAGCTCTAAATATAGGCAAGATGTCTAATTATGTCAATATTGGACATATCGAACATATCCATTTCTTCCATAATATTTAGTCGAAATTGTGGCAGAAGCGGCCATCAGAGTGTTTATGGTGATTTTTCTAAATGCTCTAAACCGGACATTCCGCGCTTTCCAGCTTGGTGTGTCCTAATAACAATTGAATAGCCCTCAGGTCCTTTGTTTGTCGGTAAATTAAGGGAATCCTGATCAGCGTATTGAATGCGTACCATATTGAGTTAAAAAATCTAGATTTAGTGGCACAATTGTTGAAATGTGCCATATAAGCGGCTATTATTCTGTCGTAATAAGTTAATCGCGCCACAACGAGGTTTCTATGCCCAGGACTATTCCCCAGGACGAACTTGATGCTGTCTTTCAGGCTGTCATTGATTTTCCGGATGGGGCTTCTATTGAAGATATCCGTGATAATCTGGAAATAGATCTGACTCGCCGGACTTTGCAACGTCGCCTGGCTTTGTTGGTGAAGCAAAACCGGCTTGTTATTGCTGGGCGAGGCAGAGGGAGTTGCTATCGGCAACTATCTAAAAACAAAGTAGACCGTACTCTCTCAAATAAAATGATGAAAAAAGATGACGTATTAGCCATTCTTTCCCGCTTAAAGCCGGAGTTGTCGAGGCGTTTTGGTGTCACGCATCTGGCTTTGTTTGGTTCAACCGTTCGAGATCAAGCCCGACCTGATAGCGATGTTGATATTGTTATTGCATTTGATAGACCGGCGACATCGAAAAGCTATTTTGGTGTGCAGTTTCTTTTGGAAGACGAATTAGGTCGTCCCGTTGATCTTGTTACGGAGAAGGCTATGCGGCCCGAATTGCGACCTTATATTGACAGGGAAGCCATCAATGTCTGAACGTGAGTGGCGATTTTATATTGACGACATGATTCGCTTTGCTGAAAATGTTCTGGCTTATACATCCGCGATGGATCAGGCTATGTTTGTATCATCCGCACTAAATTATGATGCCACATTAAGAAATCTGGAACTGATTGGTGAAGCTGCAACACACATCCCGATTACTATCCGTGAAGCGAATGTATCCATTTCCTGGCGAATGATTATTGCAACACGTAATCGATTAATACACGGATATTTAGGAATCGATGATGATACCTTATGGAGCATTATCACGGATGAGATTCCTGTTTTATTGTCTGATTTAAAAGAAATAGTTGACCCCCATAAATTAGATGGCCAGTAAGCTATAAGTAATGGGATTTCTCAAACCTTAACATAAGCGACCGTTTTAGTATTTTAATGTACTTTATAAAACTATTGAAAGCAGACATTTATGTAAAAAATGTCTGCTATGACTATAGTAAGAGCGACCTATATTAGAGACAATTGTTCTCTGACCCTTGGCCCCTGGCCCGATCAAGTTATGTTCCGATTACCTGCTTTACGCTTTAGAAACTCTGAGGGGTAATCTGTTTAAGAAAGTTGGCCGATCCGGTCACGGAACAGCAACATTAATGAGCAGTGAGATTTCCGACTTTAAAATTCCACTGCCCGATTTGGATGTGCAAAAAAGAAATAGCTGCAGCAGTACAGAATTTAGAAACCAAAATAAAGCATCACAAAAAGAAGCGCGATTCACTTAAAAAGTTCTTCCGCACATTCCTTCACGAACTGATGACAGCGGAAATACGTGTTAATAATCTGGATATAAATTTAACTATATAAACTAATAGGGTCATATTTTATGGACCATACACTAATCGTACAGGCCACGGATCTGGAGCGCTATGCCGACAGGCGAGACAGCCATGGTGTTATCCCGGAGCTGGTTTATCTGTTGGTCAGGCAATCTGTTAATGAAATCAATGTTTGTCGAATTCCATACGGAGATCAAGTCAACCAGCCAGGAATGGACGGACTGGTTGATGCAGTCGATTCATACAGAGAGTTTGTGCCTCAAGGTGCTTCATACTGGGAAATAGGGACCAATAGAGACCCACAAAAAAAGGCGACAAGTGATTTTCAAAAGCGCACTGACAGTATGGATTATGCAGATAAGGCAGAGTCCACATTTGTCTTTGTTACGCCTCGTTCAGCTGGCTCTGGTGGATGGGACGAGACGAGACAATCAAAATGGCTTAAGAAACGTAAGGACGAAGGATGGGGCCTGATTCGTATTATCGATGGTGTCAAGCTTGCAGATTGGCTCCGCGAGTTTCCTGCTATTGGTCGATGGATGGCGAACAAGATTGGTACGATGTCAGGGCTGAGCGGATTAGATACACCGGCTGAACACTGGGAAATAATACAGTCTTCGAAAGGTACAACAGATCCATCGATACCCGAAAAATTATTTATCGTCGGTAGAGACAGTGCCTGTAACGCATTACAGGAACTGTTTGAGGGACGTTCGCAAAGGCTGTTGTTTTTTGCTGAAAGTGAAGGAGATGTTGAAGATTTCGTATCAGCATATCTGTCGTCGCTCGATGAGGATACTTCGCAATTATACAGAAACCGTTGTCTTTTCATAAACGAAGAAGATGCATGGCGTTCGATAGCAGAAACAAGAAAGCCACATATTCTTGTAGCGCATCCCAAACTTGTCCTAGAGTCAGACAACAGTGACCTTCAAACACTTGCTACTAAAAACGGACATGCAGTTGTTATCCCGATTTGCGGTGCCTGGTCAGGAGAATTACGTGAGATTGTCAGACTCAGAAGTCCTTCTCAATCACAGATAGAAGCAGCCTTGACAGAGGCTGACTATCCGGCTGTCAGGGCAAGGGAACTCGCCAGTGTCGGTGATAATCGATTATCAGCTTTACGTCGCTATTTGCTCGGACTGGGTTCACTGCCGCCCTATGCGACATGGGACACTGCGCGCCAACTTGCGCAAGCGGGATTGATTGGCAAATGGGATGGTAACAATCAAGCTGATAAGGAAGCTATTGGAGATTTCCTGGGAAAAGAATACGGGGAGTGGATCGAGACGATTAGACCGGCGTTGCATCGTGCGGACACTCCCCTGTTTCAGAAAAACGAGCAATGGAGGGTTGTTGCACGCGGTGAGGCATGGAATGCACTTGGGCCACAGATAACAGATACAGATCTGGAAAACTTCAAACAAGCAGCGTTGCGAGTGCTGGGTGAGCGTGACCCTAAATTTGATTTGCCAAAAGATGAACGATATGCAGCAGGTGTCCAAGGAAAGATACTAAAACATTCTGAAAAATTACGAGAAGGAATGGCTGAGACATTGGCGTTGCTGGGCAGCCGGCCCAGAGTACTTTCATCATGTAGCCATGGAAAAGCCGAGTCTACAGCCGTTCTGACGGTGCGCGAGCTACTGCAAAATACTCAATGGGAACGATGGGCGGGTCTTGATCATCTGCTTCCGTTACTTGCAGAAGCGGCACCAGATGAGTTCCTTGATATGGTAGAAACTTCTCTGGAGGATATAGATGAAAGCCCTTTTCATATGGTGTTTGCCCAAGAAGGAACTGGAGGCATTGGTGGCTGGAATTATACAAGCGGTTTGCTCTGGGCACTGGAAGGACTGGCGTGGCATCCTGACTATATTTCAAGAGTTATTCTTGTTCTCGGGGAGCTCGCGTCGATCGACCCGGGTGGTAGCTGGTCAAATCGACCCGCAAATTCACTTACTGATATATTGCTGCCCTGGCATGTGCAGACATGCGCCAGCCTGGAAAAAAGAAAATCGTCAGTTAATGTGCTTCTGACCGAACAGCCGCATATCGCATGGAACCTGTTGATCAGCTTACTTCCACACAGCCATGGTGTTACTTCCGGATGTCATCGACCGTCATGGCGAGATCTTATCCCCCGTGACTGCAAGGAAGGAGTAACCAACCAGGAATATTTTGAACAGATAGCATTATATTCTCAAATGGCTATCTCTCTTGCCAAAGATGATATTAATAAAATTAATGAATTAATTGAGCATTTGCCTGATTTACCCATTAAGGCACATAGCAGCATTCTCGATCATTTGAAATCTGACCAAATACAGAACTTACCTGAGACTGACAAGACAGATTTGTGGGAGAAGCTTGCTGCACTTGCCAGGAATCATCGCAAATTTTCAGATGCTAATTGGGCAATGTCTGAAGGAATGATTGCCAATATTGAATCGGTTGCAGAATTATTGAAGCCGGCGGCACCGGGACTGTTGTACCGGCACCTTTTTACGTCTAATGATTCCAATTTGTATGATGAAAAAGGGGATTATAAAGAACAAAGCCTCAGGCTTGATAAACAGAGGCAGGATGCATTGGCCGAAATACTTGAGGCAGGTGGCATACCGGCGGTGCTGGGCTTTGTCCAAACTGTCTCAAATCCATATCGATTGGGTCTGGCGCTTGGCAATATTACAAATGACACCCAGGAACAAGAGTTGTTACCGGCTTCTCTTGTTATGGGGGACTCTGTGTTATGGAGCATGATCGGCGGTTATATTCTGGCAAGATTTTCCAAGCAGGGTCTGTCATGGGTAGATCGAATCCTGTCATACGATTGGAGCACGAAAGATCAAAGCAGGTATATGATGCTGTTGCCATTTGTTGAAGATGTATGGACCAGGGTAGAACAATCATTGAAAGATAATGAGGAGCTCTACTGGCGTGAGGTAATTGTCAACCCATGGGAAGCTAAAAACCTTAGTTACGCTGTTGATAAGCTAATCAAGTACGGCAGGGCGAATGCAGCTGTGAATTGCTTGAGAAAGTCACATACCGGTAAAAACACCTTTGATACTGAACAGGCTGCACGTGCATTACTGGAGGTACTAGAGGGTGACGAGCTAGATAAAGATTTTGATCAATATGCAACCATTGAAGTTATAACCCAGCTACAGAAATATGCCGAGCATGATGAGGACGCCCTGTACAGGATTGAATGGAACTTTTTACCATTGCTTAATCGCTTTTCTCAAGGCAAGCCAGTCACATTGGAAAAAAGACTCGCCAATGACCCCGAATTCTTTTGTGAGGTTGTCGGTCTTGTTTACCGATCAAAACACGATAAAGAAGACAAACCAGAGCCAACTGAGCATCAACGTAATCAGGCAAGACTTGCTTACCAGTTGCTCAGTGAATGGAAAACAGTTCCAGGTGTTATGACGGATGGTTCATTTGGCGAAAGAAATTTTCACTCCTGGATATCTGAGGCAAGAAGAATTTCTCAGGAATCAGGTCATTATGAAATTGCCATGAGCCAGATTGGCCAGGTATTAATTCATGCTCCTGCTGAACCAGACAACTTGTGGATACACTCATCTGTTGCCAAGATTTTAAATGAAAAGGGAATGTCTGCCATGAGAGATGGTTTTACAACAGAATTGTTTAACAGTCGAGGCGTCCACTCACCATCAGGGGGAGAAGAAGAGCTTAAGCTGGCCAGAAAAAATCGTGAAAAAGCTGATGCTCTGGATAATCGTGGGTTTACAAGATTTGCAACTGCCATGCGAGAATTTGCAGAAAGATATCAACGTGAGGCCGAATATGAGGCGGACAGAGATCCATATGAACGCTAAATCTATATGAACATCGAGAATAATGCCTAAACCCGGAGACACAAAACTGTCCAGACCCGCATCCTCAAGTACGCTGAGGATATCTGCTGGACTTTTGTGCCCCGGGAAGAAGCCGAACAACGCCGCAGGTTTGATCCCGAGGCTGGGCCAAAGGACAAAGCCAGGGCTGTATCTTTGTTTTTCGATGATCTGCTTGATACAAAGATTCGTGAATTTAATCTCCGTTATGCTGAAGCTGAAGGCGCATTACCGGGTAAGTTTCGCCACTTGCATACAGATATTTACGGCAACCGAAGGGGCGAAGGGTCAGAGAACAATTGTCTCTAATATAGGTTGTGTATGATTTTGTGGGGACCCCATTCTCTGAGCGTTCAGTGATCTTTCCAGAATGTCTGCAAGGACATATGGCCTTATTATTTTACACCTCAACAAAGAGATGTATTTAAATGCGATCTTCTCGGCTGTGCCAGACACGAACGATAACAATTATCTGATGATTGATACGATAACGAATTATGTATGCTCCTTTACCAAAAGGAGCATACAAGTCTCTAAAAGACTCGCAGTCTTCGTCAGGACTTGGCATCCCTGCTTCTGGATTTTTTGTCAGTAAATCAACTGCACTAAGAATTCGATGACCAGCGTTTTTTGCAGCTAGAGGATTTTCTTTATTTATGAACTCTCTTAATCTGACTACGTCATTTGCTGCTTCGGGCAACCATTCTATTTTGTAGTCGGGCATGGTTTTTCTTTATCATCGCCCCATGACGCTAGCCAACTAGTCATCAAATCATGATTGACCGTTTTACCGGTCAATTCATATGCCTCCCAACGCTCCAGAGTTTCCAGTCGTCGTTGCTCCTGACTTTCTAATCGGTCAATATAATCTCGCAGAGCTTCCTTAGCGAGATAGCTTTTTGACCGTTTCGTTTTTTTCGCTAATGCCGTCAGACGCTGCTCCAGTTCTGGTTCTAATCGGACACCTAACATGACGCACCTCTATTGTTTAACATTGTTAAACAATAGCACCTTTTCGGATTTTTAACACGTATTTTTAAACTTTTACGATACGCTCGGTTTTACTGAATTAAGTTTATTCAATCATCTGTATTTTTGAACGTCTGCTATGGTAAATAATTAGTGCTATATTAGAGTTTTCTAAATATCTCTTATGTGGTGATGGCTGAAATTTAACCGAAATAGCCAAAGGTCTCCTACTGACCGTTTGTTGCCTGTTAAATAGAAATTCTAGTCTTCGCCGGTCTCTTCCTCGGTATAATCTGCTGCCCGCGGGCCAGCATCGCGTTTTTCCTTGTCCTCGTCATAAGGTGCGGCCCAGTCCTCACGGCGCATCTCTGTACCTGAAGGGAAGAGGACGTCTTTTTCTTCATCCATGGGACCCGTCCAGTCCTCCGGGGCTTCAATGCGCTCTGCGCCGAGCGCGTACCATTCCGTTATAGCTAATTCATCCAGGGTGCCATCGAAATACTGTATCTCCACGCCACCGCCTTGCTCGTCCAGGGCAACAACAAAAAATTTCTGGGCTTTCCGGGGTAAGTGATACCACTCGCCTACAATTGGATCAGCTGGATCAGCCATTTTGCCTCCCGTTTATGTTTACCAAACCTTTGATAGAATCCTGAAAGGGGAAACAGGGTCGGACGCCTTTTTCATCCCGACCGCATTACCGCTGACGCTTATAGGTGCCGATCAGCTCCGCCTGTTCAAGGATATGCCCCTGCATCGCCTGTTCCACCTTTGCCCTGGTGGCTTCGCCCGGGTCCGGCAACACGGCATCCAGGGCATAAAGCTTGAAAAAATAACGATGAGTCCCGATAGGTGGGCAGGGTCCACCATAACCGGCTCGCTTCCAGTCGTTGAGACCTTCGCCGGTTCCCGGGGGCAGCCCCGCAGAGGCCGCCTGTTTCGGCAGGCCGCCGGCATCAGGCGGGATATTGTAGAGCACCCAGTGGACCCAGGTCATTTTCGGAGCTGCCGGATCCGGCGCGTCCGGGTCGTCCACGATCAGCACGAGGCTCTTCGTTCCTGCCGGCATGTCAGACCACCTCAGCTCAGGAGAGATATCGTCCCCGTCACAGCTGTACCGTGCAGGAATGTCCCCCTTGTGTTGAAATGCGGGGGAGGTGATCGTCAGGGCCATGGAAGCTTGCCTCTCGCTATGGGTTTGATGCTCACCGGCCGCCTGCACGTGCTGGCCGTATGACATCAATGACAGGACTATAATGCTTAACAGCCGGCCCGGCCATTGAGATATGTCTGCCCGCACCATTTGCGTTCTCCAACTCACTGTTATTATCAATAAAGTATAGTCGAATGATCTGCCATTCTCTATTGCGTGGTCTGCCCGCGAATTGACTCCGGAATATGCTGGCCTCGCCGGACTGGGCATCTGGCCAGACTGGCTGTTTCCCCTGTCATTTGAGCCCCGTCACTCCTGTCTTTCCAACACGATGGCTGCAAAGCAATCTTTTCCCGAATTCGACCTGGTTTTATACTTTAATAATCGTGATCATGGTGTTGTCGCCCGCCTGGGCGGCGGTGAGCACAATAACGGAGTCCAGAGACATGCCGGATCTGCGTATGAAAGAAGCCATTGCGTTCATGATGGACTTTGCCGAGCGCACGGGGCTCACCTCCGATCACCCCAGGCAGCGCTATTTGTGGACGGACGCCTTCGCGGTGTGCAACCTGCTTGGCCTGGCGCGTATGACCAGGGAGCAGCGCTACACCGAGCTTGCCCTCAGGCTGGTCGAGCAGGTGCACCATACCCTGGGCCGTCAGCGACAGGACGATCCGCGTACCGGCTGGCTCAGCGGCCTGGGCGAAAACGAGGGTGAATCCCATCCGACCCGGGGCGGACTCCGGATTGGCAAGCAACTTGCCGAGCGTGGACCGAATGAGCCCTATGACAATCAGCTGGAGTGGGAACGCGATGGCCAGTATTTCCATTATCTTACCAAGTGGATGCACGCCCTCGATCAGGTGACGCGTGCGACCGGACGGCCGGAATTCAACCTGTGGGCGCGGGAACTCGCCGAGGTCACGTACGCTGCCTTCACCTATCTCCCACCCAACACCGGGGGCGCACGTAGAATGTATTGGAAGATGAGCATTGACCTTACGCGTCCGCTGGTGCCCTCCATGGGGCAGCACGATGCGCTGGATGGGTACATAACCTGCCTGCAACTGCATTCGACCGCTGCCAGTCTGCCTGAATCGGTGGGTGGGCCGGGTCTTGAAGATGAGATTGCTGGATTTGCGGCCATGCTGGAGGGGGGCGAGTGGGCCACCGCCGATCCATTGGGCATCGGCGGTCTGCTGGTTGATGCCTTCCGGGTGCAGCAGTTGATGCAGCACGGCGAACTGTTGTCGGACGACCGGCTGCTCATAAACTTGCTCACCGCGTCAGTTGTGGGCCTGGAGTATTTCGCACGAAGCGGGGAGTTGCACAGGCCGGCGGATCAGCGGCTTGCCTTTCGGGAGTTCGGGCTGGCCATCGGGTTGCATGCCGCAGGGCTGATGCAGGAAGCCCTCCACAGCAATCCGGATCGCCCTTTTGGCAGTCCAGAAGTGCGCGCACGGCTCCAGGCGCTGATAGACTATGTGCCCATCGGTGACGAAATCGAATCCTTCTGGCGTGACCCCGGGCATCGAAGCGCCCGCACCTGGTCCGAGCACCGCGACATTAACGAAGTGATGCTGGCTACCCGCCTTGCGCCGGATGGGTTCCTCCTGCTTTTGACAACCGACTGAACCCTGTCACTTAAGACTGAAGGGATGCCATTAGCTCATGATGCCGATCCAGGACTTGTTGAACCAGATTCGTTGGGACCCGGCGTTCGGTCAGGGGGATTTCGCTATCAGCTTCTACGACCGGCTGGAGCAATCGATTATCTGGCTGCCGCTGAAAGTGGTCTGGTTCGAGGTGGATATTCAGATTGAGCGCAGATCCAAACCGCTGGATCAGCATTACCGCGCCCGTCTGGCAAACAGAAAGCGCAGTGGAAACGGTACGCTGAGCACCACCAGGTGTTCCGCATGACAGGTATCATAACGCACTCGCAGAAAACCATGCTCAAGCCTGCCGCATTCGAGATAGTCCTCGAATTCCTGACGGATGTAACTCGGCAGTGCCCTGCCTTGTGCAGCACAGTGTATATCAAAAGCCGGATACCAGGCTTCGACAAGTTGATAAAGAAGCGTTTGCTCTGGCGATGGCGCTTATATACCGTCGCACCAACACCCGGATTGGCTTCCCTGCCAGCGGGTAACATCATGATCGCATCCTTGCGAGTAACTATTGTTTGTCAGTCTAGCCGCTACCTCAATGAGGAGCCAGGCGAACAGGCGGAAAGGAGAAATTTCTGTGTGCTTGTATTAGTAGTCCAACGGCAGCTTCGGCCGAAAACAGACTGGTTATTAAATAATGATTCAGCCATGGTTACCTTTATTAGCAGTAATTATATTCTGACCTCGATTTCCCACCCTAATCGCAGATATACTATTAAACGACCAATGAATTCAAGGAGTCATGATGTTTTTTACCCCGGAAAACCTGGCAGAGTTAAATGGGAAAAACCGGGTCAGAGAACATTGTTCTCTGACGCCTATCCTTTTAAAGAAATACGTTGAGACAAAGTTGGTGCAATTAGATAGCGATGATTTAGAGTTGCAAAAGAAAAGGGGGCGAGTAATTAAATAGTGACCAACTCAGTACGTGGATAAGTAAAAATCTCTCTGCCCACTTAATTATGAACCCAATGGAAAAGCTGTTTGCGGAATTTATTGAGCGTTCGATTCAGGCTTTGTCGGAGTAGGGTGAAAGTAACTGCTAGATACATCTGTAATTTGCTGGCTTACCGATTCGACGCTGGCCCCCGTTTCAATGGCGGTGGAGCTGGAAACACTGGTAATCAATGAATCCCGGTATTTCCTGGGATCTTGCAGGTAAGGGTTTGACTCGAATAATGATTTCTTTTTCATAATTAATAATAATCGGCATTTTAAGGATAGAAATCAAGTGTTTATTTTACTGTTGTCCCGTTAACTTTATATCCGTCATGCTGGCGCAGGCTGGCATCCAGAAAGTTGTTGAAACCACTGGATTCCGGCCTTCGCCGGAATGACGGGAGAGATTGTTGAGAATTCATGTCTCAATTTCTCAAATCACACTACAGCTCACGCTAAACAACTCATTACCACATGGCAAGTACTTGTTAACGGGACAGCGGTGTGTTTATTTAAAGATTAACAAATATAAGTTGTTGAATAGTTGAGGGTATTTTGAGCGCATCAGAATTAGCAAACAAAGTTTGGAACTACGCCCACGTCTTACGTGCACTTCAGAACCGCTTCGCGTTTTCCCTAGAATCCCTTCGGGCTTCATTAGGGACTTCCAAACGGAGTCTGGTCGCAAAAGTATTTCCTACGCTTCGCTCCGGTTACGATGGTGTGGGGTATGGGGATTATGTCGAGGCCGCTCTCGCACGTCCATGTGCTTCGCGGCACCTGTGTATCCATGCACATCGCAAATCACCTATAAATGAGGTTCCACATGAGTGCGTCTGAGATTGTAAATAAGGTTTGGAATTATGCGCACGTCCTCAGGGATGACGGTGTTGGATACGGTGACTATCTGGAACAGATTACGTATCTCATTTTCCTGAAAATGGCCGATGAGCGGGAAACAGGCGGCCAGGAAACCAGGGTGCCGAAGAAGTACACCTGGGCCAGGTTAGTGAAGTTAGATGGCGATGATCTGCCGTAAAATATGAAAGAGTATTTAATGAAAACTGAATGCACTCAATTAATTAACGGTATTAGCCAGCAGCTTCTCCCAGGCCATGAGTGCAAACACCGGATCCTGCGGCCGTGTCTGTGGGCCGATCTGTACACCCGTCAATGCCCATTTCGTCGCCTCCGCAGACCACATCGGTTTATGTGTTGATACCGTCACCCAGGCAATGAGTCCAGGCAGCTCGGAGGGCATACCCCTGGCGTCGCCTGCACGCATTTTCCCCTTCAGCCATTCGACAGCCAGGCCCCTGACCGCCTGCAGCTTTTGACGGCGTCTGTCGTCAAAGCGGACACGTTGCACTTCCTGCGCTGCCGCCAGTAGCCAGAACAGATCATTCGGCAGGTTGAATGCGACACCGTAGCCGCTGTCGTCCTGATATGAGTGATAGAGCCTGTTGTCGCGTAGATTTGTCTGCAGGATATAATCAAGCGTGGCGGCGGCCAGATCATGGGCATGTTCATCATCGAGCAGGTCACCGATCTTGACCAGTGCCCAGGCCGCCTGGGCATTGGTATCTGTTCGTTTTATGCGATCGATGGGCGGCGGCGCACGGCGTTCGCGTTCCCGCCGGCTGGCGCTGTAATACGTCGGATCAGCGATCTGGGCCTGATAAAACCCACCCGCGCGTGTATCCCATAGCACTTGTTCCAGGTATTCGACTGTTTGCTCGGCCGTGTGGATCAGCGCCGGGTCGTTGTCACGTTTTCCGACAAAAGCCAGCCAGTAGGCGAGCCAGATATTGGAATCCAGCAGCTTGGATGTCTCCAGATGCTCATCGGCGCGGTGTGGATCGCGGAAATAAAACAGGCCGCCATCCACTTCATCGTACAGGCGCTCCATGGTGATATGCGCAGCATCCCGTGAACGTTGCGGCCAGAGATCCTGTTGCGCCAGGTAGAGCCAGGCAACTGGCGCGGGTCGTTTAATTCTGACCCCGCTTTCCAGCTGCCGGGTAAATGTGCCCGTCTCGGGTTCAAAGAGCGTATCAAGATATTCAAGATACGCCCGGCGGAACGCCAGATAACTGGGGGTATCCAGTCGGGTGATGCGTATCGTCGGTGCATCGATCTGGACTGGCAGCCAGGTTTTACCCGTTGCGATTTCGTCCAGAGCAGCGATCATATCCTTTACACTGAGGATGCCCGGCAGGCGCGCCAGCGGATCGCCTGTCGGTGAAACGATCACGGTGTACGGCAGACCGACTCCGCCCAGTTGTCTGAACAATTTGGGGCGTGCGTCATAGTTGATCAATACCGGGACATAATGCTGCAGGATGGATCGCTGGAGCCGGGGATGGCCCAGGATGTCCCGCTCAAAGATATGACACCAGCTGCACCATCTGGCCTGAAAATAGACCAGTGCCGGGCGGCCGGTTTTGCCGGCCTGGCGGAGGCCAGACTCAAAGTCTTCCACCCACGGCAACGCCTGCCAGCGGCCGGTTTCGCTGCCGACGGCGCTTCCGCCAATGTAACCCAGCGATAACGGGAGCAACAGAATCACGATACAGAACTGCCTGGATTTCAGAACGCTTGCAAACATCGAAAACCCCTTACTGGTTGATGGTTGGCGCCGAGGCTGTTCATACTATATAGATTGTAGTAGAAATGTTAAATCTCTTGCGGGGAGGGAATTTCAATGGCAGATTAGACGGCGGTGAATTATCAGCGGATACCAAATATTATTCTGCGCCACCCGACCTGCTGATTCTGGTCCATGCCGGCCCTTTAAGGAGCTGGTGTATAGCCAGAGTGGAAGATTTGTTCCGGAGTTTGCTGCCGCGATAGTCAGTGAACCGGCCGCAACCAGACTGGTTATAAACAATGATTCAGTCATGGTCGCCTTTATTACTCAGTAGTACAGTGAACTCAAGGAGTTATAATGTCTTATACCCCGGAAAACCTGGCCGAGTTAAATGTGTTAATGCTTTATGATCTTTCTACCAACCAGGAAGGCATAAAGATACACAAAACGGCTGAAGCCTCTGTGATTGCGGCTGCACATAGCCTGTTTGAGAAAGGCATTATAACGCTGGAAGATGGTGGTTATCTTACTACCCTTGGACGTGAAGCCGCTGAGCATGCTCAGTCTCTCTTTACTATGCTTGTTGCCCACAGCTGTGAGCAAGGGTAGAAAGAGAGAATTATTAACGAGGCGGCAAATAATGAATCTCCGTTTTTCAAGACCGTCGGCAGCTGGGATGCTGCCGCTTTAGTATGCCCTGCATGGGCTGGCTTCCAGGAAACAAATTCGTGTCAATAACAGGATAAACAATATGTCTCAACAACAATCAAATCTGGACTGGGCGATGGCGCTTATCGATGCCGCAAACCGTGAAGATCCCAATCAGGTGACGGTAGACGGCAAGGTCTGGCCAAAAGAACTCCTTTACTCACAGCGCATGTCTGACATGTTACAGCGCTATACGCCCGATGCGGATGATGCCATGAAGCTGGCGATTCATGCTCAGCATGTCCAGCGCTGGAAATCCCCGCGTGATGCCTACCCTATGGATCGCATTGGTTATCTGAAATGGCGCAAAGATCTGTATCAATTTCACGCACAAACAGCCGCTGATTTACTGACTGAGGCAGGTTATGCTGAAGATGTCATCGACAGGGTAAAGCTTGCAGTGGCAAAGAAGGGGATAAAAAGCAATCCGGATACACAGTTGCTGGAAGATATTAGTGCGCTGGTATTCATCGAGCACTACATGCTGGAATTTGCCAACAAGCATCCCGAGTACGATGAAGAGAAATGGCTGGATATCATCCGCAAGACCTGGAAAAAAATGACTGACCGGGCGCAGCAGTTTGCACTCTCGGGTGGCATCACACTGCCTGAGCCGCTGGTCCCCCTTATCCAGAAAGCGGTAGCAAATACCTGACGTAGGAAAGGGATCGGTAACAAATATTCGAAACCCGGTAGGTGTTGATTAACAGGTTAGTTTTTAAAGGATATTGATCATTGTAGGTGCGGCTTTAGCCGCACACAAATGCCAGGGCCTGCGGTGTTCTCTGTGAGCAGGGAAAATTTACGCTGCCCCCACCTGACTTCCCTCCGGAGACTCCCCTGTGTCGTCTTCGGCAAGCACCACGATGTCACGCCCCTTCATCTTTGCGCTGTACAATCCCTTGTCAACACGGCGGACCAGGGTCTCAGTGGTATCGGTGCTGCGCAATCCGGTTACACCCACACTGACTGTGAAACTGACAACATGACCTTCTGGCCCTCGTGTTTGAACGGTATGACAATTCTTGCGAATACTATCTGCAATGGCTACTGCTGCTGATTCATCCTGGCCGGGAAGAACGGCTATGAACTCCTCTCCACCGTAGCGCCCTATAAGATTGAAATTGACCAGATCCCTTTTCAATAATCTGGAAAATGCCTGCAGCACCTTGTCGCCGGTCAGATGCCCATAGGTATCGTTGACACGCTTGAAGAAATCCAGATCGAAAAGCAGAATTGAAAGCGGACGCTCCTGATGTCGCGCACGTGTAATTTCGAGCTTCAGCCATTTGTTGAGAACCCGGCGGTTAACCAGGCCGGTGAGCGCATCGCGGCTTGCTTCCCGGTAGAGTCTGAGTAACATATGCAACTGTGCGAGCTGTGCCCAGACGGCAATTCCCGCCAGTAGCGTTAACAGCCAGATATCACCCAGCGTAGAAATGGTTAGCGAGTCACCAAAGTAAATCTCAGTGCCGAGGAAGGTTATGCTGACCAGGGATGCATAGCCGACGCCTTCAACCAGAGTTAGTGGAAATATAGCGAGCAAAACGACAGTCAGGTATGGCAGAAATGAATATCCCAGCAATACAACTTCTATATCAGTACTACCGCTGAATACCACACGTGAGCAGACATAGAATGCACAGGGGATCAGAACAAAGGTGGTGAGACGCAGACGTGCACAATGCAGTTTCTGCGCGCCACTGGTCAACATGGCGAGAACAAGAAACAGACCACTGTATGCGATACGCAGCCCAAGTATAGGGCCAAGGTCATCTTCGGGCACGATCAGTATATCGATGGGAATCCAGAGCAGGGCAAGTATCGCAAATATAATTGACAGAAGGCGCACCCGCATGAAGATGTATTCGGCGCGGGAACCGTTGAAATCTCTGGAATGCATCTCACTGGTTACAAGGTCATTGAAATCAGTCCGCCGCAGCCACTCCATGAGCCCCGCTGTTGTCGTCTCATTTGCTTTACTATTGTCACTGGTTTTTTGAGGTTTCATCATTAAATAAAGGTCGTCATTATATTCAGGAGTAATATCGGCCGGACCCGGCAGGAAGTTGAGGTAATTATGTGATCTAGGACAGGTTCAGGCTGAATTTTGGCCCGCTGGGCAACACCGGCAGGAGCGGTTAGCTGTTATTCTTCTCTTCGACAGGTTCAGGGCGAACTGAATCAATCAGAGATCACTTAAAATACACCATATAAGACATTGATTATTATATATTTTAAATATGAATACCATGTTCAAAATCATCACTGCTGAGGCGCTTGCCGATCTCACTCGTCAGGCGCGCCGCGCCGAAAGGCGGCGCGCTCACCTGAACGTACATGACTCGCCGGATGCGCCGGTACAGCGATTTTTTATCGCCATGGAACCCGACACGTACATACGCCCACACCGTCATCCCCAGCCCAACAAGTGGGAATTCTTCCTGCTGCTGGAAGGGGAGATTGAGGTGTTGATCTTTGGCGATGCCGGAAAAGTGCAACAGCGCACCGTGTTGTCTTCGACCCATACACGGATGGTGGAATTGCCAGCAGGGATGTGGCATACCTATGTCTGCCGGCAACCGGGGACCCTGGTGCTGGAGATTAAGGAAGGACCGTTTATCCCGATGCCCGAGGAAGATTTTGCGCCCTGGGCGCCGGCTGAGAATACGCCTGCAGCCGCTGATTACCTGACGAAGTTGCGGCTGGCTCAGGCGGAATGAAAAACAGGGAATGTCGTAGTTGGCTGCACTGCTGTCCCGTTAACTTTATATCTGTCATGCCGGCGCAGGCCGGCATCCCGAAAGTTGTTGAAACCACTTTTTGTTCATATATCAGTCAACATCTTTCCTGTCTTCCCGTTTTAGCCGGTTGGACTATTTCAATTTCATCCAACAATAACGCCGTTGTCAGGCGAATAATTTATTTTTCTGAAACTGGCTTTCCAGTATGGGTAAACCCGGTTTTTCAAATGCCATTCAACTTCCCCCTGTTGCGGAACACGATAGCCCTTAACACTGATATAGTTTGAATAGCTTCCTTTCCAGGGTGTTGACACATATTTTCCAGATACTTCTTTATATCTGGATGGCGTATATGCAGAGATGATCTCACCTTTTTGATTGAATTCAAACTCCAGTGAGACGCTAATGCCGGAATCGGTTATCGTAGCTTTTGCTCTATGATCATCTAATTCCATCCAGACAACCCCCTGACTCGGCAGTAACGCTGTTGGAAACCATACGGCCTCAGCCAGATAGCGTTGTAATGCGCCTTCATTTAACTCTCGCTGATTTTGTGCGTCAATCAATGTAAACAGGCTTAAAATTCGGGCTTTCATTTCTCCTTTTCCGTTGATATAGGAGTCACATACGTTGATTGATAAACCCGGGGCAATCGAGATCTTTGCGTTCCATACGAAGGCTCGGGGACGTGACGAAAAATATTGTTCCGCTTCCATTTTGGACCATTCTTTTGTTTCTGGATTGGCCCTGAATCCACCAACCTGGGACACGTATGCACGGTTAATAACTGGCGCACCATCTTTGAGCACCAGATGAAAATATTTTTTCACCGGTTCTGGAAGCGCATTGACCTCGTTAAGGTTGATATAA
>JASBTR010000107.1 GCA_030148325.1 Gammaproteobacteria bacterium | reverse complement strand
GAACCGCCAGGACGCAAAGGACGCCAGGAATTGTTTGGCTAAAACTTGGCGTCCTTTGCGTCCTGGCGGTTAATATTAATCACAGCAAGCTGTGGGGAATTAAACCCGTAGAGATTAAAAGCAGCCGGTACTTCGTGGCGCTGTCCCATCTTCGCCTGAAAATTGACAGGCCAACAGGCAAGCCTTCCTTGCTGGAATAAAGCAGATTTGTGGGCCTATTTTCCTGCCTTATGCTTTTTTATGTAGTAACTTATGCAGTAACTAAGGCATTGAAATAATAAAGCATTAACAGCCTCACTTTAGCTTGACACTCATGGAATGCCTGGCCTAGACTGCAAGCTCTTTACAGGTAATACAATACATCAACAAACTGGCAATGACGGCAAGCGCGCCGATTCAGTAATCACCATTTAAGTGGGCTGAAGGAACTGTAGATCTATGCTAGAAAATTACCTCCCGGTACTCATTTTTATCGTAGTGGGTATCGTTGTCGGTGGCGCGATGATCGTCATTGGTTTTGTTCTGGGGCCTCATCGCCCGGATGATGAAAAACTCTCCCCTTATGAATGCGGCTTTGAAGCCTTTGAAGATGCGCGAATGAAATTTGACGTGCGTTACTATCTGGTCGCTATCCTGTTTATTATTTTCGATCTTGAAATTGCGTTTCTGTTTCCCTGGGCTGTGGTGCTGGAAGAAATAGGCGTGTTTGGTTATGCCGCTATGGTTGTTTTCCTGGGCATCCTGGTTATCGGCTTTATTTACGAGTGGAAAAAAGGAGCCCTGGAGTGGGAATAGAAGGGGTTTTAAACGAAGGCTTTGTCACCACCAATGCCGACAAGCTGATCAACTGGGCGCGTACCGGTTCACTCTGGCCGATGACGTTTGGTCTGGCCTGCTGTGCGGTGGAGATGATGCATTCAGCCGCGGCGCGCTATGATCTGGACCGCTTCGGCGCCGGTATTTTTCGTGGTAGTCCGCGTCAGTCGGATGTCATGATTGTGGCCGGCACCCTGTGTAATAAAATGGCGCCGGCGCTGCGTAAGGTCTATGACCAGATGGCGGAACCACGCTGGGTCATTTCCATGGGTTCCTGCGCCAATGGCGGTGGTTATTATCACTATTCCTATTCGGTGGTACGTGGTTGCGATCGCGTAGTGCCGGTCGATATTTATGTGCCCGGTTGTCCGCCTACAGCGGAAGCACTGGTCTACGGCGTCATGCAGCTGCAGAACAAGATCCGTCGCACCAACACCATTGCCCGGTAATTCGAGTCAGAATATATGTCCGAATATTATGATAATTTAGCCGACCAGCTGCGTGAGCACTTTGAAGACAGGATCGAAGACTGTCAGGTACAGCATGCTGAATTGACGATCACTGTCGCCAAAGCAAAGTTGCTGGACGTCTGCCGGGCGCTGCGAGACGTGGGCACCTTCAGGCTTGATGAGCTGATCGATGTTTGCGGGGTGGATTATCTGCATTATGGCAAAGATGATCAGACTGAAGCCAGCTGGACGGGGCCGCGTTTCGGCGTGGTCTATCATCTGCTGTCAGTCAGTAACAACCATCGCGTCCGGGTAAAAGTATTGCTCGACGGTGAACCGCCGATCGTGGATTCTGTGATTGATATCTGGAATTCCGCCAACTGGTTTGAACGTGAGGCGTTTGATCTGTTCGGTATTATTTTCGAAGGCCATCCGGATCTACGTCGCATCCTGACCGACTACGGTTTTATCGGTCATCCTTTCCGCAAGGACTTCCCACTCGCGGGACAGGTGGAGATGCGTTACGACCCGGACAAACAGCGTGTCGTCTATGAGCCGGTCAGCATCGAGCCGCGCGTTAACCAGCCGCGCATTATTCGCGATGACTTCCGCTATGAAGGGCGGGAGGCGCAGGCAGAGGATCAAGCCGATGCCTGAGTTTCATAATTACACCCTGAATTTCGGTCCCCAGCATCCGGCTGCCCACGGCGTACTGCGTCTGGTGCTGGAACTGGACGGTGAGGTGGTGCAGCGCGCCGATCCTCATATCGGGCTGTTGCACCGGGCCACCGAGAAACTGGCTGAGCATAAGGTTTACAATCAGTCAATTCCCTACATGGATCGCCTCGACTACGTGTCCATGCTCTGTAACGAACATGGCTATGTCCTGGCGCTGGAAAAACTGCTGGGCGTGACGCCGCCGATTCGGGCGCAGTACATTCGTGTCATGTACGATGAGATTACCCGCCTTCTCAACCACCTGATGTGGCTGGGTACGCATGCGCTGGATGTGGGCGCAATGACCATGTTCCTCTACTGTTTCCGTGAACGCGAAGATCTTATGGATATGTATGAGGCGGTTTCCGGCGCACGCATGCATGCCGCCTATTATCGCCCCGGTGGCGTCTATCGCGATCTGCCGGACAGCATGCCCCAGTTCAAAACCAGCAAATACAAAAACGAAACTGAAACTGCGCGTATGAACAAAGCGCGCAGCGGTTCCCTGCTGGATTTCATCGAAGACTTTACCAACCGTTTCCCCACCTGTGTGGATGAGTATGAAACCCTGCTCACGGATAACCGCATCTGGAAACAGCGTACCGTGGATATCGGCATCGTAACCCCAGAACGAGCCAAACAGCTGGGGCTGACCGGCGCCATGCTGCGCGGCTCCGGGGTGGAATGGGATCTGCGCAAGAAGCAGCCCTATGAAGTCTATGACAAGCTGGAGTTCGATATTCCCGTCGGCACCCATGGCGACTGTTATGATCGTTATCTGGTGCGGGTGGAAGAGATGCGCCAGTCGAATCGTATTATTCGCCAGTGTGTCGAATGGCTGCGTAACAATCCCGGCCCGGTGATTCTGGATGATCACAAGATCACGCCGCCGTCACGGGTACAGATGAAGACCGAGATGGAATCGCTGATTCATCACTTCAAACTGTTTACCGAAGGTTATTCCCTGCCGGAAGGCGAAGTCTATACCGCGATTGAACATCCCAAGGGCGAGTTCGGTGTTTATCTGGTTTCCGATGGCGCCAACAAGCCCTATCGTCTGAAAATTCGCGCGCCGGGTTTTGCCCACCTCTCGGCTATGCATGAGATGACCGAAGGGCACATGATCTCGGATGTGGTGGCGGTAATCGGCACCCTGGACATTGTGTTTGGAGAAATTGACCGTTGATGGCGCAAGAGAAAAAAACACAAAGCAAACTGGGGCTGATAAGCGAGGCGTCCAGAGCTGAAATCGATCGCTGGATCGCCAAATATCCGTCCGAGCAGAAACGCTCCGCAGTGATGGCGGCCCTGCGTATTCTGCAGGATCAGAACAAGGGCTATTTGACCAATGATCTGATGGATGCGGTGGCCGAGTATCTGGATTTGCCGCCGATTGCGGTGTATGAAGTCGCAACCTTTTATTCCATGTATGAACTGGAAGCCGTGGGCAAGCACAAGATCTGCGTCTGCACCAATATCTCCTGCATGCTGCGCGGCTCGGACGAAATCGTCGAACACCTGCGCAAGCGTCTGGGCATCGGTCTGGGGGAAACCACCAATGATGGTCGTTTTACCCTGAAAGAAGTGGAATGTCTCGGCGCCTGTGTCGAAGCGCCCATGTTCCAGATTGCCGACAACTATCACGGCAACCTGACGCCTGAAACGGTGGATGAAATCCTGGACGGGCTGGACTGAATATGAATTTGGAGAGCGTGTTATTTATCGCAGAGGACGCAGAGGCGCAGAGACGCAGAGATTTTATGTTTTCGAACAATCATTCAAATTGTTTTCCTCTGCGTCTCCGCGTCTCTGCGTTCTCCGCGTTTAATAAAGTTTCTATAATTAACGCAAAGATGCGAAGCTGCAGAAATTTTATGTTTTCGAACAATCATTCAAATTGTTTTCCTCTGCGCCTCCGCGCCTCCGCGTCCTCTGCGTTAAATAAAGTCATATCAACGGAGGCAGTCCATGACTAATGAAGTCTGCTTCCGTACGTTGCACCTGGACAAGCCCTGGACGCTGGAAAGTTATCGCAGCGTGGGTGGCTATGAGGTGGTTAAAAAAATACTCACCGAGCAAACGCCGGTCAATGATCTGATCGAGGAACTCAAGCTCTCGGCTTTGCGCGGTCGTGGCGGCGCGGGGTTTCCGACCGGGCTCAAGTGGAGTTTCATGCCGCGCAATGCCGAGGGTCAGAAATATATCGTCTGCAATTCTGATGAGGGCGAACCGGGCACCTGCAAGGACCGTGACATCCTGCGCTATAACCCCCATCAGTTGATCGAAGGCATGATCATCGCCGGTTACTGTATCGGTGCGTCAAAAGGCTACAATTATATTCGCGGTGAGTTTGCCGAACCCATCAAACGTTTTGAAGGCGCGCTGGAAGAAGCCTATGCCGAAGGGTTGCTGGGCAAAAACCTGTTTGGCTCTGGTTTTGATTTTGATTTAAACGCCCACTATGGCGGCGGCGCCTATGTCTGCGGTGAGGAAACCGCGTTGCTGGAATCCATCGAAGGCAAGAAAGGGCAGCCGCGCTTTAAGCCGCCGTTCCCGGCCGGCTTTGGCCTGTATGGCCGGCCGACGACTATTAACAACACCGAGACCCTGTCTTCGGTGCCGGTGATCCTGGCGAAGGGCGGCCAATGGTTTCTGGATATGGGCAAGCCCAATAACGGCGGCACCAAGCTGTTCTGTGTTTCCGGTCATGTCAACAAACCGGGTAACTACGAAGTGCCGATGGGGATGCCCTTTGCCGAACTGCTGGAGATGGCCGGCGGTGTGCGCAATGGTCATAAGCTAAAAGCAGTCATTCCGGGTGGTTCTTCCACACCGGTGTTGCCGGCCGAGATTATTATGCAAACCGACATGGATTATGATTCCATTTCCAAAGCCGGTTCCATGCTTGGTGCAGGTTCGGTGATTGTCATGGATGAAACCACCTGTATGGTTAAGGTACTGGCGCGGTTGTCGCATTTCTACGCGGAGGAATCCTGTGGTCAGTGTACGCCCTGTCGTGAAGGCACCGGCTGGCTGGCGAAAGTGATGCACCGCATTGAGCACGGTCAGGGGCGGCAGGAAGATCTGGATCTGCTGGATGACGTAGCCGGTCGCATTCGCGGGCGCACCATCTGCGCGCTGGGTGATGCGGCGGCGATGCCGGTACAGGGTTTCCTCAAGCACTCCCGGGATGAGTTCCAGTATCACATCGACCACGGCAAGTGCATGGTCTGATTCAGACGAACGCGAAAGAACAGGTAACGAAACAGATGGTCAATATCGAAATTAACGGCAAGCCGCTCCAGGTTCCACAGGGAACCATGGTTATCGAAGCCGCTGATGCCGCCGGTATGACGATTCCGCGTTTCTGTTATCACCGCAAACTGTCGGTGGCCGCCAACTGCCGCATGTGTCTGGTGGACATCGAGAAAATGCCCAAGCCGGTGCCGGCCTGCGCCACCCCGGTCACCGATGGCATGAAGATCCTGACCCATTCAGCTAAAGCGCTGGATGCGCAAAAAAGCGTAATGGAATTCTTGCTTATCAATCACCCGCTGGACTGTCCCATCTGTGATCAGGGTGGCGAGTGTGAGTTGCAGGACATCGCCATGGGCTTTGGCTCTGACACCAGTCGTTATAAGGAAGCCAAGCGTGTGGTGCTGGATAAGGACATCGGCCCGCTGATTGCTACGGAAATGACCCGCTGCATTCACTGTACCCGCTGTGTGCGTTTCGGCCAGGAAATCGCCGGGGTGATGGAACTGGGCGCAGCCGGTCGTGGCGAACACATGCGCATCGGTGCCTACATGGAACGGGCGGTGAATTCTGAAATGTCGGGTAATGTGATCGATCTCTGTCCTGTAGGGGCGCTGACCTCAAAACCCTATCGTTATCATGCTCGGCCCTGGGAAAACAAATCCACCGACAGCATCGCCGCGCACGACTGCATCGGCTCCAGTATTAATATTCAGGTGCGGCGCAACAGGGTCATGCGGGTGCTGCCACGTGACAACGAAGCCATTAACGAGTGCTGGCTTTCCGATCGGGATCGCTTCAGCTATAGCGCGCTGGAAAGCGAGGCGCGCCTGAACCAGCCGATGATCAGGCAAGCTGATGAGTGGAAGACAGTGGACTGGCCCACCGCGTTGAATTACGCGGTGGATGGCCTCAAGGCCGTGATAAACAAATACGACGCCCACCATCTGGGCGCGCTGGTTTCGCCCTCCAGTACGCTGGAAGAAATGTATTTGTTGCAGAAACTGATGCGCGGGCTGGGTTGTGACAACATCGAACATCGCCTGCGCCAGCAGGATTTTAGTACGGACAATGAAGGCGGGGCTTATCCGGTATTGGGCCTGCCTGTTTCTGAGCTGGAAAACCTGGATGCCGCCCTGTTGATCGGCTCCTGCATCCGTAAAGATCAGCCGATTGCCGCCCATCGCCTGCGTAAGGCGGCGCTTAAGGGCGCAAACATCATGGCGATCAATGCGCTGGATTATGACTTTAATTTCCCGCTGGCCGAGACGCTGGTGGTTTCACCGGCTGAGATGCTGCGTTCTTTGGCAGCGGTCTGCAGGGTTCTGCTGGAATCCACTGGCGGGACGATGCCGGAGGGCCTGTCGGCCTTGCTGGAGAAGGTGGAAGTCAACGATACGCATCGCGCGATAGCAACGCACCTGCAGGCTGCGGACAGGGCTGCGATTCTGATTGGCACTCAGGCCATGAGTCAGAATGAGCTGGCCTCGATTCGCGCCCTGGCCGGAGTGATAGCCGAGCATAGCAACGCCAGACTGGGTTGTCTGAGCGAAGGCGCCAATGCCGTGGGTGGCTGGCTGGCGGGTGCGCTGCCGCATCAGGGACCGGCAGGGGCTGAGCTGGCGAACGATAGAACGCCGTTGCTGGAAAAAAATCTGATGGCCTGTGTGCTGCTGAATGTAGAGCCGGAACGCGACTGCGCCAATGCCCATGCCGCGCATGATGTTATGCGCCATGCCGAGTTTGTCATCAGTATGACGTCGTTTGTCAGTGATAACATGAAGGCCTTCGCCGATGTATTATTACCGGTTGCAGCCTTTGCTGAAACCTCCGGCACCTTTGTTAACGGCGCAGGGGAGTGGCAGAGTTTCAGCGGTGCCTGTACGCCTGTGGCCGAAGCGCGCCCGGGCTGGAAAGTATTACGCGTGCTGGGTAATCTGTTTGAACTCGATGGTTTTGATTATTTGTCATCGGAAGACGTGCGGGACGAACTCAGGACAGCGTGTGAGGGTGTCGAACTTTCCGCGTCCAGCCCATGGCATTGCCCGACGCTGGCTGGCGGGGAGTCTGGTTTGCAACGCATAGGCCACCTGCCCATGTATGCGGTGGACATGCTGGTGCGTCATGCTCGACCGCTGCAGGATACCAGCGATGCGATTGCCGCTGCGATTTACCTGAACGCAGTCACCGCACAGCGCGCCGGTGTGGCGGACGAAAACAGTGCGCTGGCCGTACAGGGCAGTTGCAGCGTGACACTGCCGCTGGTGATTGATGAATCAATACCGGATGATTGCGTTATGATTCCCGTGGCGCTGGAAGAAACCACAGCATTGGGTGCAGCCTACGGGCCGATTGAACTACGCAGGGCTGATTGAATCTCCTTGCCGCAAGCGGCCGGAGTATTCATCATGCAGGTTCGTCTTCAGGCGAACATGTGCGGCCGAAGCCGCACCTGCAAGATAGAGATTTATACGTTAGGTACTTAAAGAATTCATTCACCTGTAGGTTCGCCTTCAGGCGAACAGCAGCGGTTAAATAACGTATAGTGTGGCGCATAATTGAGTATTTTGTACGGCTAAAGCCGTACCTGCAATTGTTCACACGCTTAAGTACCTGCGTATGTATAGAGATTAAATGAACAAAGGAACAATTCAAACATGGTCAGACAAGGTAAAGCCAACGCATGATTGAATGGATAACATCAATATTAAGTTTCCTGCCTGTAGAGCTGGTAACGGTGATCACGATTCTGATCAAGATCGTGATTATTGTATTGCCGCTGATGCTGGCGGTTGCCTACCTGACCTATGCCGAGCGCAAAATCATCGGTGCCATGCAGGTGCGCCTGGGGCCGACCCGGGTAGGCTGGAATGGAACGCTACAGCCCATCGCCGATGCCCTGAAGCTGATGCTCAAGGAAATCATTATCCCGACCAATGCCAGCAAGTTTCTGTTCCTGCTGGCGCCTTTGTTATTGATTGGTCCGGCGCTGGCCGCCTGGGCGGTGATTCCCTTTGATGCCGAAATGGTGCTGGCGGACATCAACGCCGGCCTGCTCTATGTGCTGGCCGTGACTTCCATCGGCGTCTATGGTGTGATTATCGCCGGCTGGTCGTCCAATTCAAAATACGCCCTGCTGGGGGCGATGCGTTCGGCAGCCCAGATCGTCTCCTATGAAATCGCCATGGGCTTTGCCCTGGTGGGTGTGTTGATGGCGGCAGGCAGTCTTAATTTCGGCGATATCGTGCGGGGACAGGAAGGTTACGGTTTCGCAAGCTGGTATATGTGGCCGCTGTTGCCGCTGTTCGTGGTCTATTTTATTTCCGGTGTGGCGGAAACCAACCGCGCGCCTTTCGACGTGGCCGAGGGCGAATCAGAAATCGTCGCCGGTTTTCATGTTGAATATTCAGGCATGCCCTTTGCTGTGTTCTTCCTGGCTGAATACGCCAACATGATTCTGATTGCCGGTCTGGCCTCAGTGATGTTCCTCGGCGGCTGGCTCTCGCCGCTGGCCGGATTGCTGCCGAATTCGGCATTTGAAATACCGGTGTTGGGTTTGCTGCTGGACAGTGGCATCCACTGGTTCCTGCTCAAGATTGCCGTGTTCCTGTTTTTCTTCCTCTGGTTCCGGGCCACGTTCCCACGTTATCGTTACGATCAGATCATGCGTCTGGGCTGGAAGGTTTTTATTCCGATAACCATTTTCTGGCTGCTGGTTCTGGGGATTGCGATTCTGGCTGGTCTGCCACCCTGGTTTGCAGCGGCATAGGGCAGGGGACGGAAAAAGATGAAACATTTTGCACAATTTATGAAAAGCCTGTTCCTGCTGGAACTGCTCAAGGGTCTGGGCGTGACCGGGCTCTATTTTTTCAGGCGCAAGTTTACTCTGCGTTACCCGGAAGAACGCACGCCGTTGTCGCCGCGTTTTCGCGGCCTGCATGCCCTGCGCCGTTATCCCAATGGCGAGGAACGCTGCATCGCCTGTAAGCTGTGCGAGGCGGTCTGCCCGGCATTGGCGATTACGATTGAATCGGAAGAACGCGAGGACGGCACGCGCCGTACCACACGGTATGACATCGACCTGACCAAATGTATTTTCTGTGGCTTCTGCGAAGAATCCTGTCCGGTGGATTCCATCGTCGAAACACATATTTTTGAATACCACGGCGAGGAACGCGCTGATCTGTATATGACCAAGGAAAAGCTGCTGGCAACAGGCGACAGGTATGAAGCCGAGATTGCGCGCGCCCGCGAACAGGATGCGAAATATCGCTAACCAGGTGAACAGATAAATGGGTTTTGAAAAAATTATTTTTTATGTCTTCAGCGCGTTGCTTATCGCCAGCGCCGGCATGGTGATCACGGTGCGCAACCCGGTCAAGGCAGCGCTGTTCCTGGTGTTGGCGTTCTTTGCCTGCGCGGTGGTCTGGCTGCTGATGGAGGCCGAATTTCTCGCTATCGTACTGGTGCTGGTCTATGTTGGCGCGGTAATGGTGCTGTTCCTGTTCGTGGTGATGATGCTGGATATCAACATCGAGCGCATGCGCGCCGGTTTCATTCGCTATCTGCCGTTGGGCGTCGTAGTTGCGTTAGGCATGGCCGGAATGCTGATCTGGATTGTCAGCGGCGACGGCAGTGCGTTTGACCATAGCGTGCTGCGTGATGCGTCCTATAGCAATACACAGGAACTGGGACGGGTGCTGTATACGGACTATGTCTATGCCTTCGAGATTGCCGCCGTGATTCTGCTGGTAGCGATCATCGCCGCCATCACTCTGACCCTGCGCCGGCGGCCGAATACCAAACACCAGAAGATTGAAGAGCAGATTGCGGTGAAACGCCGTGATCGCGTGCGCATGGTGAAAATGAAGACAGAGGAGAGGAAATAAGATGCCTGAATTGTCTGATTATCTGATCCTCGGCGCGATTCTGTTTTCGCTCAGCATCGCCGGCATTTTTCTTAATCGCAAAAATGTGATCATCCTGCTGATGTCAATTGAATTGATGCTGCTGGCGGTAAACATGAACTTTATCGCCTTTTCGCATTTTTTGAATAATATCGAGGGTCAGGTGTTTGTGTTCTTCATCCTCACGGTAGCGGCGGCGGAAGCGGCCATTGGTCTGGCGATTCTGGTGGTGTTGTTCCGCAACCGGCGCAGCATCAATGTCGAAGAACTGGATACACTAAAAGGTTAGAGCACTGGACATGGAAACTATGCAGACCATTTATCTGTTGATCGTACTGGCGCCGCTGTTGGGCGCGGTGCTGGCCGGTGTCTTCGGTCGACAGCTTGATCGCGCCGCCGCACACTGGGTCACCATTATCGGTGTTGGCGTCAGTTGTCTGCTGTCCCTGTATGTGTTCAAGGATACAGTCATCGATGGCGCGGCCACCTTTAATGGCACGGTCTATACCTGGATGGTCAGTGATGGCGTGCGCTTCGAGGTCGGCTTCCTGATCGACAGGCTATCCGCCATGATGATGGTGGTCGTGACCTTCGTCTCACTGATGGTGCATATTTATACTATTGGTTATATGCAGGACGATCCCGGCTATAAGCGATTCTTCAGTTATATATCCCTGTTTACTTTTTCCATGCTAATGCTGGTGATGTCCAACAACTTCATGCAGCTGTTCTTTGGCTGGGAAGCGGTGGGACTGGTCTCCTATTTATTGATCGGTTTCTGGTACAAAAAAGAAACAGCGATTTACGCCAATCTCAAGGCCTTCCTGGTTAACCGCGTGGGCGATTTTGGTTTCCTGTTAGGGATTGCCGGGGTGCTGATGTATTTCGGCACACTGGATTATATGGACGTCTTCAACAATGCCAGCCTGCTCAATGGCCAGACCATCGAGATATTGGGCGGTCAGTCGTGGTCGGTTGCCACGCTGATTTGTATTCTGCTGTTCATCGGCGCCATGGGTAAATCAGCGCAGGTGCCGTTGCATGTCTGGCTGCCGGATTCCATGGAAGGCCCGACGCCGATCTCGGCTCTGATCCATGCCGCGACCATGGTTACCGCCGGCATTTTTATGGTCGCGCGTATGTCGCCGTTGTTTGAACTTTCAGAAACGGCCCTGACCGTGGTCATGGTGATCGGCGCGACCACCGCCCTGTTCATGGGCCTGCTGGGGCTGGTGCAGAACGACATCAAGCGCGTGATCGCCTATTCCACCTTGTCGCAACTGGGTTATATGACCGTGGCGCTGGGCGCATCGGCCTATGCTGCGGGTATTTTTCATCTCATGACCCACGCTTTTTTCAAGGCGCTGCTGTTCCTTGCTGCGGGTTCGGTGATTATCGCCATGCACCATGAGCAGGACATGCGCAAGATGGGCGGACTGCGCAAGTACATGCCCATCACCTGGATTACCTCGCTGGTCGGTTCGCTGGCGCTAATCGGCACGCCCGGTTTCTCCGGCTTTTTCTCCAAGGATTCGATTATCGAAGCTGTCGGCCAGTCCAGCCTGGCCGGTTCCGGCTATGCCTACACGGCTGTCGTACTGGGCGTCTTTATAACCGCACTTTACAGTTTCCGTATGTACTTCATGGTATTCCACGGCAAGGAACGCATGGATGAACATACCCGTGAACATCTGCACGAAACGCCGAAGGTGGTTACCCTGCCGCTGATTGCGCTGGCGATTCCTTCAGTGTTTATCGGTTTCTTTTATGTTGACAGCATGGCCTTCGGCGATTTCTTCGGTGATGCAATTTTTGTTCTGCCGCAACATGATGTGCTGGGTGAACTGAGTCATGAATTCCATGGCGCCTTTGCCATGGTCCTGCATTCATTTTCCACCTTGCCGTTCTGGATGGCCGCAGCGGGTGTCTCTACGGCCTGGTTCCTGTATATGAAACGCCCGGATATTCCCGATACCATTCGTAACAAACTATCGCTTGTTTACAGCGTCCTGGTGAACAAGTATGGCTTCGATCGCTTCAATGAAATATTTTTTGCCGGCGGTGGCAGGCTGCTGGGCAAGATACTGTGGAAAGCGGGTGACGTATTTTTGATTGATACGCTTGTCATCAACGGGTCTGCGAATACGGTGGGCTGGTTCTCGGGACTCGTGCGCCGCATCCAGACCGGTTACCTGTACACCTATGCCTTTGCCATGATCATCGGCCTGATGGTCCTGCTGGCCATCTTTGTTCTCTAACCAGGGTTATGTTTAATGTTTGCTGATTGGCCACTTCTGAGTCTTGTCATCTGGACCCCTATCCTCGGCGGGATTGCGGTGCTGTCTGCAAACAGCGACTCGCAGAAGACGGTGGCGCGCGGACTGGCCCTGCTGTTTTCGATAATAACTTTCGTACTCTCGATTCCCCTGTACACGGCCTTTGACACCGGCACGGGGGCAATGCAGTTTGTCGAAGGGCCGGTAGCATGGATTCCCCGCTTTAACATCTATTACAACCTCGGTGTGGACGGTATCGCCATGCCGTTGATCCTGTTGACCAGCTTCATGACCGTATTAGTGGTGCTGGCCGGCTGGGAAGTGATCAAGGAACGGGTGGCCCAGTACATGGCTGCCTTCCTGATCATGGAGGGCTTGATGATCGGCGTGTTCGCCGCGCTGGATGCCGCCCTGTTCTACGTGTTCTGGGAAGCGATGCTGATCCCCATGTTCCTGATCATCGGTATCTGGGGTGGGCCGCGCCGGGTCTATGCCACCCTGAAGTTTTTCATTTACACATTTTTCGGCTCGGTATTCATGCTGGTAGCGCTGCTGTATCTGTATTTCCAGACCGACAGCTTCCTGATTGCCGATTTCCAGCACTATAATATGGGCCTGATTCCGCAGATGCTGATCTTCCTCGCCTTCCTGATCGCCTTTGCTGTCAAGGTGCCCATGTGGCCGGTACATACCTGGTTGCCGGATGCCCATGTGGAAGCGCCTACTGGCGGCTCGGTAATCCTTGCGGCTATCATGCTTAAGCTCGGCGCATACGGTTTTCTGCGCTTCTCGCTGCCGATTACTCCGGACGCCAGTCAGGAACTGGACTGGCTGATGATCAGCATGTCGCTGATTGCGGTGGTCTATATTGGTTTTGTCGCGCTGGCACAGCAGGATATGAAAAAGCTGATTGCCTATTCGTCTATTGCCCACATGGGTTTTGTGACCCTCGGCTTTTTCGTCGCCTGGCGCATCTTTAATAATACCGGCAGCCTTGAAGGCGCGGCTATGGGCCTCGAGGGTGGTATTGTGCAGATGATTTCCCATGGCTTTATTTCCGGCGCCATGTTCCTCTGTGTCGGCGTGCTCTACGATCGTATGCACAGCCGGCAGATCAACGACTACGGCGGCGTTGCCAATACTATGCCCACTTTTGCCACCTTCATGGTGCTGTTTGCTATGGCCAATGCCGGCCTGCCGGGCACCTCCGGTTTTGTCGGTGAGTTCATGGTTATCCTCAGCAGCTTCAAGGCGAATTTCTGGTTTGCCTTCCTGGCCGCGACCACCCTGATACTGGGCGCCGCCTATACCCTGTGGATGGTCAAACGGGTGATTTTTGGCGATGTAGCCAATGATAAAGTGGCCGCGCTGGAAGATATCAATAAACGTGAATTTTTGATTCTGGGCATGCTGGCGGTTGCCGTACTGCTGTTCGGTCTCTGGCCTGCGCCGCTGCTGGAAGTGATGGAACCCACGGTCAATAACCTGTTGCAACACATGATGCAATCCAAGCTGTAAACACGATAATGGCAATATAAAATGAATTTTGAAATGCCCAATTTTCTCCTGGCGCTTCCCGAGATATTTGTCCTCGGTATGGCCTGTGTGCTGTTGCTGATTGATCTGTTTCTCAAGGATCAGGATCGCTACCTGAGCTACCTGCTTTCCCTGTTAACCCTGGTGCTGGCGGCGGTCCTGACCCTCCACGGTTACAGCGATGAACGGCTAACGACGTTCAATGGCGCCTACGTGGCCGATGGCATGAGTCATGTGCTCAAACTCGGCGTCTATTTTGCTGTGTTCGTGGTCTTTGTTTACGCAAAGGATTACCTGCGCGAGCGTAGCATGTTCAAAGGGGAGTTCTATACGCTGGGGCTGTTCGGCATGCTCGGTATGATGATCATGATCTCCGCCCACAGCCTGTTGACCCTTTATCTGGGGCTGGAACTGCTGTCCCTCTCGCTGTACGCGATGGTTGCCATGCAACGGGATTCAGCTCGCGCCTCGGAAGCGGCGATGAAATATTTTGTCCTCGGTGCGATTGCTTCCGGCATGCTGCTCTACGGCATGTCCATGATTTATGGTGTCACCGGCACACTGGATCTGGATGGCATCGCCAGCCGCACGGCAACAGCCGACCCCATCCTGCTGGCTTTCGGTCTGGTCTTCCTGCTGGTCGGTACGGCGTTCAAACTGGGTGCGGTGCCTTTCCACATGTGGGTGCCGGATGTGTATCACGGTGCGCCCACGGCGGTTACGCTTTATATCGGCAGCGCACCCAAAATAGCCGCCTTTGCGATGCTGGTGCGCCTGCTGGTGGACGGGCTGATCGACCTGCATGATCAATGGCAGGGGATATTGATTATTCTTGCGGTGTTGTCCATGGCAATTGGTAATATCGTCGCTATTGCCCAGACCAACCTCAAACGCATGCTGGCTTATTCGACTATTTCCCACGTCGGTTTTCTGATTCTGGGTATATTGACCGGCACACAGAGCGGTTTTTCCGCCTCTATGTTCTATGCCCTGACCTATGTGCTCATGGCGCTGGGCGGTTTTGGCATGATTATCCTTCTCAGTCGCAGGGGTTTTGAAGCCGACAGGCTGGATGACTTCAAGGGACTCAACAAACGCAGCGCCTGGTATGCTTTCATGATGCTGATCCTGATGTTCTCCATGGCCGGGATACCGCCTTTCCTCGGCTTCTGGGCCAAGCTGGCGGTACTGGAGGCGGTTGTCGCTGCCGACATGCTCTGGCTGGCCGTGGTCGGCGTGGTCTTTTCCATTATCGGTGTCTTTTATTACCTGCGCATCATCAAGCTGATGTATTTTGACGAACCAACGAGCGAAGAAGAACTGGAATGCAGCGCAGATATGCGCCTGATGATAAGCACGAACAGCCTGATGGTGCTGGGGATCGGCCTGTTCCCTGGTGCGCTCATGGCGGTGTGTGCAGCCGCATTTTCTGCAACTTAGGCTTGCTAAATAGCAGCTGCCCGTTTAGAATGCCCTCCTTCTGATGCGGGGTGGAGCAGCCTGGTAGCTCGTCGGGCTCATAACCCGAAGGTCGTTGGTTCAAATCCAGCCCCCGCTACCAAATAGTGCAAAAGGCCAGGGGTTATCCTCTGGCCTTTTTTATTTTCAGCGGTGCTCATATCAAGCCGTGGGTAATGCGCTGTTCATGCGCTGAGATCTTTCGGCGTGGCGACAGGCAGATTGATGCGCAGCAGAAAAGTAGCGCCGTTACCGAGACTGCTTTCGATGCTAATATCACCGTCCATCAGGGTGATCATTTTTTTACAAATTGCCAACCCCAGGCCCGTGCCACCAAATTTTCGCGTAATTGAACCGTCCGCCTGGGAGAAAGAGTCAAACAGCCTGGACTGATTTTCCGGGCTGATGCCGATACCGGTATCTTTAACTTTAAAAACTAATTGCACATGCTCGCACGCATTTGAACCTGATTCCCCAAGACAACTTATTTCCAGCAGGACATGACCCTGTTCGGTAAACTTGATGGCATTGCCAATCAGATTAATCAATATCTGGCGAATGCGTCCGGCATCGCCAAGCAGATAGCGAGGGCAGTCAGGCGCATAGTTGAAAATCAGATCAAGTTTTTTTTCTTTTGCCCTGATGCTGAGCAAATTAATGACTTCGAAGGCTGTTTGTTCAAGATTGAACTCAAGCAATTCAAGCTCCATCTTTTCTGCTTCTATCCTGGATAAGTCAAGAACATCGTTAATGATGGTCAGCAGGGCGTTTCCGGATTGAGTAATTGTTTGTAGATATTCATTTTGTTCTTCATCCAGGCGGGTATCTGTCAGTAACTGGGCCATCCCCAGTATGCCATTCAAAGGAGTGCGTATTTCGTGACTCATAATTGAGAGAAATTCGGACTTTGCTCTGGCTGCGGCTTCGGCTGCATCCCGGGCAGCACTCAACTCCTGCGTCTGGTATTCGAGCTGTAACTGTTTTTCCTTTAGCTCGGAAATATCCAGAAAACTACCGACATAATGCGTGACATTGTCCTGTTCATCCCTGACTGCAGTTAAGGACGCCCATTGGAGACATATTTCACCGTTTTTACGCCGATTCCAGATTTCACCTGACCATCGACCTGTGTGTATGAGACTGTCCCACATCCCTGTATAGAAGTCGGGACCCTGCCGATTAGACTGGAGAAGACGGGGATTCTGACCAATAAGCTCCTCTGCATTATAGCCGGTAATCTGGGTGCAGGCCTGATTGACGCGTACAATATTTGCGTCAGGATCGGTAATAATAATACCTTCCTGGGTATCGAAGGCGATAGCGGCAATGCGTAATTCGGTCTCGGTACGCTTGCGCTCACTGATGTCGCTAATGAGGCCGCTGAAGAGCCGCTTATAACCGGTATCAATTTCACTGACTTTCATTTCAATGGTTATAATATTACCATCCTTGCGTAATCCCTCCAGTTCACGTACATGGCCAAGTACGTGCGTCTCGCCAGTATCAAGATAGCGTGATAGATAGCCATCATGGGCGCTGGCATGAGGCTTCGGCATGAGCATACCGATATTTCGATCCAGGATTTCGGCGGCATCATAGCCGAAGATACGTTCCGCCGCCGGGTTGAAGCTTTCAATATTGCCATGATCATCAATGATAATAAGTGCATCGGCCATGGTATTGATCACGGCACGTTGCTGTGCCTCACTGAACCGGGCATCCATTAAAGCCTGCTTCAAATCTGCGTGAGACTGTTCGAGTTTAACGCGCATATGCTCAAAGACGCGGGTTAGCCGGCCTATTTCATCGTTACTTGTTAAAGGCAGTTTTTCTCTGTAATCGCCCTCCGATAATTTTGTCGCAGCTGCCTGCAATCGTAACAGGGGTTGACGAATAAGATAGTTCTGCCAGAAGGCGCTGGCCAGGATTATTATAGCAAGAGCCACAATGAGCAACCCCACAATCTTGTAGATACGTTGCAGTTCCTCCTGTCTTTCATGTTCCCAGTCAACCAAAAGCACCAGCTTCCCGAATGGTTCCCCATCAAAGTGCAGATCATGGCGAAGCTCAAAAACATAGTTTCCCGATGCTGGAGCAGATGCGGTCAGGGGGTAAAGCTGATGACCTTCGCGATCATAGACAGCAATCTGCCGCCAATATTTTTTATGCAGGTCCATAGTCTGATCCAGAAAGGAATGCATATATGCAAGATCACCTGACATCTGGGCTCTTGTCAGTTCCGGCTCCAGCATTTTCATTAGTGTTTTATGTGTTTCTTTATAGTCTCTGTATTCACTATCCAGGTAGTTGTCTACCCAGTAAAGATGCAAAAAAAGGATGAAGGCTATAAATCCTATTATTAGTGGCAATAATAATTTGAAACGAATACCCATCATTATCCCTTATTTGACGTAGAAATGTTCCAGTCCCATTTTTTCAAGGGAACGGTAATCATCAGTCGTAGCGGTGCCAATTATTTTTATTGGTATGCTTTCCAGAAGTTTTCTTCCTGTTTCGGTTTCACCCATTTCCAGAAATGCCTCGCGTACTTGTTTGCGTACAGCTTTTGAGACCCGCGGGTGAACAGCAACAGGGTGAGGGTAAACTTCTGTGCTGCGATGAAAAATACGTAGCTTGTTGCGTATTTTCTCAGGTTGTTTGTTAAATGTCTTTTGCACACCGCCACCGGCTACCGCCTGTCCCAGGATGACATTCATGTAAACAGAATCATGCGACTTAACATAACGGGGATTTATAGCCAGGTGGTAAATATTTTTCAGTTCTGCACGCATCAGGAGGGATGCGCCCAGTGCATTCGGGGCAGGAAAAGCCAGTATCCCGCCGTCCAGATCCTCGATAATTTTTAATGGACTGTCCCTGCGCACGACCAGAATTCCGGCAAGCATTCTTTCATGATCTCTTATCAGGGGTAGATAGCCTTTTTCCCTGTTGGCGAGAAGAAAGTGATAGGGATTCATGTAGGCAAAATCGAATTTACCGGCAAGCAGTTGATGTTCAAATTCCGGGATGCTGGGTGATCCCTCAATCCTGAACCGCAGGTGGGTGCGCCGTTGCAGTTCTTCCAGAACAGACATCCATATTCTATGGATGTGTTGCACGTTGAATTGGGGGACAACGCCCACTGTGTAGGTGGCTGTCTGTTCGCCGCCTGCCCTGGCAGGAAGAACAATGAACGACAGGAACAGGATTATGAATATAATCCATCCGCCGAGGAAAGCTGTGCTCCGTATTTTAGTTTCGAAAAATAAGATTGACTTTATACAATACTTTTCATTAGTCATGGCATTTTATGCCTGAAAATATAGTTCGAGGTTGGGCTGTGAGGAATGAGGTGCAACATTTAATTAACTCTGATTGTTGGTTTTCGTAAACACCCTTCACCAAACATGTGGAAGATCTAAAGGTCCTGATTATTCCATTGATAAACGGCTTTAACTTGATTTCCGGGTTCAAAATAGGTAACGGACGTACATAGTTGTCTGACAAGATATATACCGCGGCCACTCAATGAACTTTCATCAGTTTGGCTATCAGAATACTCATCGTAGTTGAAGCCAGGGCCACTATCCTCGAAGATAATGTTAGCCAGACCACCTGTTTCATAAAATTGTATTTGTAGTGTTATGCGAATACACCCTTTATCCAGAGCATGGAGACGTTGTTCCCGCGCGGAGAAATATTTCTCAAATCCCTCGGCGCTTGACTTTAATTCAGAGTCCAGACCAAGAATGCCATGATCAAGTGCATTTATATAGAGTTCGCTTAAGATGACAAACAGACTCTGATGTGGGATATTGGTACTTGTCAATTGATTTATATGGTTAATCATGAGTGGGACTGGATCAATATTTTTCATGCTATAAGCATTAAAAAGCAAACTCATTTCGGATAAGTTATTTGTGGGCGCCTCCGTCACTGCAGAAGAGTTCAGTAGCTCCAGTTTTTCCTCATAAAAATCCAGTATTGTTTGCATATCCCATGGAGGGAGATTCTCTGGAACGCAGGGGATTTCTACCAGGCTTATATCATCTGCCTGTGGACTGTCATGGCAAAATTCATCAAACATATGTACTACGTCATCAAAACAGGTGCCGGTGTTGTCACATTGTTGCGTGGTAAGAAGAGCCTGTTCGAAACGTCGTTTTCCAAATTCTTCACCCCGAATGTTGGTGGCTTCGAGGAGACCATCACTGGATAGTATTATTCTGTCACCATATGTGATGTTATGATGTTCGCATATAGTTGAGAAGTCGAAGTCTGGAATAATCCCCAGGGGCATTCCCTGCGAAGAAATGCGTTCCTTGATTGTACTGCGATCACTGTCCAGCAATAAAATATCAGGCATACCACAATTGCATACGGTGATATATTCAAGATCGTTGCTGATGTTTACGTACTGGGCCGCCATGAACATGTTTGTGGGTAAAAGTTTGCCAATTTTTTTGTTGATGCTATTGAGGATTTCATCAATGCCATATCCCTTGGTCGTCATTGCGTGGAATACTTCGGATGCGGGCAGGGCGCCGAGTGCAGCAGACAGTCCATGGCCGGTAAAATCAGCCAGGAGAATATGAATGTCTCGGGACGGGGTGAAAGCAGTCAACAGCATATCACCGCTAAATAGTTCGGCAGGACGAAGAAGGGCATGAATATGCTCTATATTGGCATTGCCCTTGGCGACAACGTCAGTAAATATGTGTTCGGCGACTTTTTGCTCGTGGTATATTTTCTGATTTAGCTCGGTGATTTCCCTGTGAAAATCGCGGATGCGTTCCATGGAACGGATTTTTGCCTGCAACTGGACCATATCGACAGGTTTGGTGAGGAAATCATCACCGCCGGCCTCAATGCAGTGTGTGATGGTATCACTGTCTGTCATGGCGGTGAGAAAAATGATGGGAATAAATTCCCTGTTGTTCATGGATTTGATTTGTCTTGATGCTTCCAGGCCATCCATGACCGGCATCATGATATCCATAAAAATTATGTCCGGCTGTTCCTCGGTATAATAGTCAATGGCCTGTCTACCATTTTCAGCCTCTACAACTTCAAAACCTGCCTTACAAAGGAATCCTTTTAAGACGAAGCGGTTAGTGATGTCATCATCCACTACCAGCGCCTTACCTCGAGGGTTTGAGGGCTGCGATGATTCCGCAATAATTTTTTGTTGGAAACCAGTCATTGTTGTTTTTGTGTTTCAGTTGATTTCAAACTGGCGTTGAAAATTCGCCATATCAAGAATTTTTCTGATCCCTTCAGATGGTTTATTAAGAATAACTTTTCCTTTACAGCCATCGGCGTGTTCCTTAAGTAACAGTAACATTCCCAGTGCAGAACTATCCATGTATTCGGTGCGGGCAAGATCTACCTGAAACAATTGGCCAGGGGCAGAGTTGTTCCGATAGGCATCGCGAAATTCTTTTTGATTAGAGAAATCAAAACGCCCGTCAATCTGGATGGTAACAGTTTTTTCGTCACTGGATACCTGTGCAGTTATTCCCATATTATTTTCCTTCAATAGCTGTTTGAATTTGTTTGAGTAATGAAAAGCATTTTGATATTCCGCTGAAAATCTTGTTAGAACATTTCAACTTCACCCACGTCCATTGACTTCTGTAACACGGCTTTTCCACCTTCCTTTTCCCATTGCTCAGATAGATGATATAAAACTTCCTGGATCTGATGTAGTGTGCTTTGTATGTTTACATCAGAATCACCGGAATCCAGTGCCTGTTCGAGTTGTTCCGCAAGACTAATAAAGTGCCTGACGTGGTTGTCTGCTGCGTCAAGAGTCTGTCTGCTTATGTCTTCAAATTGAAGACAACGAACAGCCTTGCTGACGGCCTGATTTATTTGTTCCACAACCGACGAGACATCACTAACCTTGCTCGATAAAAATTCATTCATGGATGTTATATTACCCAACAGGTTATTAACCCGTTCCTTGGCAGTGATGGTTTCATTCATGTCGCGTGAAGCCATAAGGCTGACAGTTTCGCGGACGCGGGAGATAACTTCTTTTGAATTATTTACCTGTTCGCGGATTTGTTCATTGAATGCTGTGGAACGAACTGATAGACTTCGAACTTCATCTGCTACCACAGCAAATCCCCGTCCTGCGTCACCAGCGCGGGCAGCTTCAATAGCGGCATTAAGAGCCAGTAAGTTAGTCTGCTCGGCAATAGATTTAACATCTTCCAGAAGATTAAAAATACCATCCATATGCTCGACCATGTCGTCGATATGATGTACTGTTGCAACACTTTGGGTGCTGACAGAAATCATTATCCCAATAAAATGTTCCATTAATTCACTGACTTCCGAGGCAAATTGTCGAACATTTATACTGTCATTATTTTCGGAATCTGCCTGTGCGGAATGCTCAATAATCTCGTCAACCATGTCATTTTGCTGGCTCGATAGTCGTTGGAGGTCTACGAAACTTTCACCGAGCTCTCCAATAGCCTGTTCTATTAGATTGCGAACCCGGCTGGTTTCGTTGCTGGCGTTACCAAGCTCTTTTCCCGCTATTACGGCAATGTTGTTGAATATTGTTTTTAAAAGGGTAAGAGTTTCCAGGTTTTTATCTACAATCTCATGATTTTTTTCAGAGGCTTGTGAAGCAGCATTTTTGTGGCCTGATTTAATAAGCCACAGGCAATATCCCAGCATTACTGCCTCTATTATCCAACGCATAATCGGGATCCAGGTATATCCATATGTGCTGATAAATTCAGATATTATTAGCAGACATAGCATAAATACCAGCCAGATTTCTTTTCTGATGTTCATATTACTTTTGTCCTTGCAGTGGCAGGTTTCTGTTTCTACTATGATTCATTTTCGGTGTACATACTGATATTCAGGATGCTGGATGCTTCATCGATCTTTTTAGAACGCGAATGCCAGTGAATATCGGTACCCGACATTCTGCTTTGTTCCGCGAATACGTAAAGAAGCTGAAGTGCAGCCGTATCAATAGATTCTACTTCTGCAGATTTCACCTCAATAGATGTTTTTTTCATCTTCATGAGAGAAGACATCTGCCTATACACTTCCTCAACTGCGGCAATAGAAAAATGCGATGGCAAATGCAAAACGGCCTTCTCACTATCAGGCTCAGCCTTCATAATTTGTTCGTCTGCTTCTATGTCCATGGCATGACCGTTTTTATATTCGTCCTCATTAGATTCAATTTTGAGGATTTGAAGTGGGTCATGCCCCAGTCTGGATGCTTTAGTAGTCCTGCGCTTCGTGGTGGATTTTTTAGTCATGATGTGTTCTCTCTAGTAGGAAATCATCAACCAATGATCGATATTCGTCTGCTGATTTGCTTGTGGGGCGATATTCAAATACTGTTTTTCCAAATCCAGGGCACTCCGCCAGTAACACAGATTCGGATATATCCGTTTTGAGAATTTTATCTGGAAAATATTCTTTCAATCTGGTTTTTACTTCCTGAGACAGTCGTCTTCTTGTCTGAAATCGACTTAACACGACCCATTGGGAAAGTTCCTTTTCAAGTATTTTTTCGAATCTTTTCATGGTTCTCATGAGGTAAGCCAATCCCTGGAGTCCAAGATAATCACCTGTCATCGGTGTAATGATTTCTTTTGACGATAGAATTGCATTTAAAACAAGCAAGCCGGAAGAGGGTGGGCAGTCAATGAGTATGAAGTCATATTTTTTAATTTCATGATCAAGTTTGTTTTTCAGCAAAAAACCACTTGACGCACCATTGCTGGAAAGTTTTTCCAGAGCCGACAGGCCGTGAGATGAGGGAACAATGTTAAGCTTTTCTCGCGCAGGGAGTGTAACGCTGGATAACGGCACATCATCGAGTAGACTTTTTTCCAGCACCTTGTCGCTGTCCGAGAGTATCCCAAGGCTTGCAGTTAACTGCGCCTGCGGATCGAGATCAACGGCGAGAACATTGAATCCTTTGATTGCAAGCCCATGGGAAAGATTGGTTGTCAGGGTTGTTTTACCGACACCGCCTTTCTGGTTAAGGACTGAAATAATACGAGCCTGTGACATGGAAGCTTTCCTTTTTAAAGCGGCATTTATATTCCGGGTTTTTCGGTTTCGATTATGCCTGCTGCTTTTGTTTATCGGGACAAGAAACTTTTTCTTGAAAATTTATAAACATGATTTTTTTGTAGGTATGGATGGCTGTTATTCGGTTTAACTAATATCCCGATTAGTATCTGGTCGCGGGTTTGTTTTTAATGGCTGGGCATAGCCCACTTAAATATTGTGTTCATTGTTGATGTGGAACAAACACGGAGATTAATTTTCTTATTTTATCTAAATAGCTGTTCCTAATTCCTGTTCAGTAAAACCGTTCGCCCTGAGCTTGTCGAAGGGTGAACAGCATTAAATATTGCTATTTCAGGCTTTGAGTCATGGTTCGACAAGCTCACCACGAACGTAATTTATATAGTGGA
>JASBTR010000103.1 GCA_030148325.1 Gammaproteobacteria bacterium | reverse complement strand
TCTGAAATGCTTTTACCGTTCATTATCTTTTACCTCAAATAATTTATTGGCTTTTACTGCCTCATCTAATTGCTGATCTGTTAGTGCAAAATATACTTTTGCTAAATACTGTAACTCTTTCAGCTCTTTATTTTTTACTGTAGCTCGTGCATTTTTAGCAAAGCCAAATATATAAAAAAGGTGGTTGCCATGTTGAAAAGCAACGATGGTTCGAGAACCGCCGCTCTTGCCTCTGCCTTCTAGTGCGATGCGCTTCTTAAAGACCTTCTGGCCCAAAGACGCCTCAACTTTACCTTCAGCCACTTCCTGAGCAGCGTCAAACAAGCTTTGATCGCTCAGGCATTCACCTTTAACCCATTTGTTGAAGGCTTTGTTTTTGAATATTCTCATTGCATTCCCTTGCACTAAGTATGGTACTTGGTACCCCAGTTGTCAATATGCAGGATATTGTACCTAAGACTAATTAGTCGGGCATAAATCAGAGTTAAGCTGTTGAAAACAAATAATTTTCTGTATATTCTGATTTCACTCGCTGGATTAAGGTCTGAACTTGTTCGGCGGAGACTCATGAGCCTTTGGGTACATCCCCGTCTGAGTATCCTTACCCAATGGAATCGTCTGTTCCGTCGACCTTCGCTTCCCCAGCTGCCCTGCATTCTCAATGAACTCCCTTCATTGCTCCACAAATGGCGCCTGGCCTTCCCTGGCTACTGCGGACTATCGACCCCCTCGTTCGCTCTCCTTGAACACGGGCCGGGTCGGACCTACGTAACCCCTACGTAACCAATTGAAAACAAGCGTCAACCACGGGAGATGGGCCGTAAATCTTGGCTTAGACGACGTATTTCATGGGTTAAATGCATGCTTTTAGCCTGTGTAGACCACATAGGGCGCGGCTCTTTGGTTCACCGCATCTCAGGTTCTACGTGTTAATCAAGCAGAAAGCCAGCTAATCCATAATCTTCTCAAATAATTCTAAATTTGAGAAATTAATGGCGGAAGTGCTCATATTTGAGTATTAGCCTGCCAGGTTTGCGACATATTAAATTCTCAAAAAATCGCAAAATTGAGAAGCATATGGTGTTACTGCTCAATATCATCTATATTTGAGCAATACTGTCATCATGCTTTCAAAAAAGTCGCAAAATGAGCACTTACACACTGACATCCTTTCCACCTGCACGGGTCATTGAGACCGAGGCGGTATTGCGTGCATTGGTGCTGGCGCACCGTCATCTTGCCGAGCTGAAGGGGGTTGCCCGCACTATTCCGAATGAGGGGTTGCTGATTTCCACGTTGTCATTGCAGGAGGCGCAGAGCAGTTCCGAGATTGAGAACATTATTACGACCCAGGATGCATTGTATAAATACCAGATTCAGCCAGACCGTGCAGATCCGGTTAGCAAGGAGGTAGCGCATTATGTTGAAGGGCTGGATATCGGCTTTCGACAGGTGCGCAAAGATGGGCTCTTGACCTTGAACACGATTCTGGCGGTTCAAGCTGCACTAGAGAGCAACGATGCCGGTTTTCGTAAAACACCCGGCACGCTGTTAAAAAACGAGCAGACCGGCGAAGTGGTTTATAAGCCGCCGTCACCTGAGCAGGTACCGGTACTAATGTCTGCACTGGAGCGGTTTATTCATAATGGCAGCGAGTTGGACCCGCTGGTGCGCATGGCGCTGGTTCACCATCAGTTTGAAAGCATTCATCCATTCTATGACGGCAATGGTCGCGCGGGGCGTATCATCAATATCCTGTATCTGGTAAAAGAAGGCTTGTTGGATACACCGATTTTGTACTTAAGCCGTTATATCAGCCAGACCAAGTCAACGTATTACCAGGCCTTGCAACAGGTGCGTGACAATAACGACTGGGAGCAGTGGTTGCTTTATATGCTTCGGGGTGTTGCCTTGACTGCACGTCATACCACCCAATTGGTAGAGAATATTCGTACCTTGTTGCAACAGGTCAAGCAACACATTCGATCTGATTACAAGTTTTACAGCCAGGATCTGATTAACAATATTTTTCGTCATCCCTATACAAAGGTTGCTTTTCTGGAACAGGATATGGGTGTATCACGCGCTACCGCAACTCGCTACCTGGATACACTTGCCCGGGATGGGGTGTTGCAAAAACATAAATTGGGTCGTGAGAACTACTATATCAATCGTGCATTGGTAGATTTGTTATTTAACCTTCCTCAATTAGGCAACGAGAATATATTATGAAGCCGGGCGAACACAAACCCGTCCAGGCCCGCACCCTGAAACATGCTGCGGAAATGGGCTGGACATTTGTGTCGCGCGGGGAAGCAGAGCGCCGTCGTGGTTTTAATCCGGATGCATCCGGTAAAGATCGTGCAAAGGGTGTGTCTCTGCTTTAGTGGTTGAATGCAAAAATGCCAGTAAGGACGAAGAAATTGGAAAATTATACTGACGTGCATATTAACCCGGCCGGGTTTCTTTTCTCATGTGTATAAGTGCAACCCGCTTTCCTGATGGATCTTTTCTTTCTTCAATTTCGTATGGAGAAAACCCAAAGCCGGTATACAATAAAAATGCCGGGGTATTGTCATTAAATACCGATATTCTTATTTCCGCCAGCTTATGTTTTTCAAATGCTGTTTTTCGCATATGGGTAACGAGTTTTTTTTCCTGATCCTTTGCCGCGATGATCTTTATCAATAACTACGTTACGACACTCGAATGGGCAGCAACAACATGCCAGGCGCCGGCAGAAGAAAGCGCCCATATGCGGGTAAATCGAAAATCTGCTTCAGATCTGGCACCGGCGTAACTACCTGATAAATGCACCCTGGCTGAGACAGCAGCAACATCACCGCCAATCATCTGGATGTGTTGCTCGGATGGCTCCAGCACTTCAATCTCAAGGGTTCCCGACTGGTGGGCGGCAAGATCGTCTTTTTTAGTCAACCTTTGGCCAAGATGATTTGTAAATATAAGTTCGGGGGCAAGCAGTTCATCAAGCGCATTTACATCGGACTGAAGCATAGCACGCCTGAGGCGTTCCTCGGATTCAACAATTTGTTTTTCGATCGGGTTGTGCATAAAGTCTCCTTGCAGCGTGTCTTATCAAAAGTAGTCATATTCTCGGCTCATGTACCATCGAATTATGGCCGGGGAATCTGCTACCGGGGATAGTCCCCGGGTGACGCATCAAAGCGTTCCTTGCAGCGTGTCGAGCAGAACATATATTTGGTTCCGGCATATTCGCTAAAGATCGTTGCCGTCCATTCATCGACCTTCATGCCGCAGACGGGATCGTAAACCCAGTGATGCTGATCATCCCTGCGATCACGCAGGGCGCCATCTTCCAGCCACAAAACCCGATCCGCGATTTCTTCTACCCGGGGATCATGCGTTACCAGCACCACTGCACGCCCTTCATCACGAGCAATGTCATGCAGAAGCATCATCACATCCTGGCCGCTCTGTGAGTCCAGATTGCCGGTGGGCTCGTCGGCCAGAATCAGTTTTGGTTCGTTGATCAGGGCTCGAGCAATGGCTACGCGTTGTTTTTCACCGCCGGAAAGTGTTCTGGGCAGGGCCTGGCGACGATGACTCAGGCCCAGCTTCTCCATCAGCGCCGCTGCCCGCGCATGCGCCTGCCGGGCGCCGCCCCTGCGCAACTGGGCCGGGAATAAAATGTTTTCTTCAACATTGAGGGCATCGAGCAGGTTAAACGCCTGGAAAATGAAGCCTATCTCAAGCGCGCGCACTGCCGGTAGTTGCGATTCACCAAGCGCCGTAATCGTGGTCCCATTGATCGTAACTTCGCCCGACGTCGGCCTTAGCAGGCCACCCAGCATGGACAACAGGGTGGTTTTTCCTGAACCTGAAGGTCCCATGATCATGACCAGTTCTCCCGGCTGAATTTCAAGCGAGATATCATTGACTGCCCGCACCTGGGTATGACCACTGCCGTATATTTTTGACAGGTGAGTTGCACTGAGCACTGGAATAGTCATGAAGTTTCCTTAAACCTGATACGCCATAGCCGGGTCAAGGCGCGACACCCACCATGCCGGGATCACCGCCCCGACAATGGCAACCATCATCGCGACCAGCCCTATTTGCAGAATGGGGCCCAGAGAAACGGCCAGTGTCAGCTGGGGTGCCAGCCGGTGCACCTCGGGAATAAGCAGAAAGGCGAAGGCCACGGCAAACAGGTAACCCATCAATGTCAGAATAACCGACTGCATGACCACCGCGATCATCACCGTTCCCCGGCCGGCGCCCAGCGCCTTGATGATCGCCAGTTCCCGTTGTTTGCGCGACACCAGTGTATAGGCCGTGAAACCCACGATCAGGGCCGCCAGCGCAGAGCAGATCGTTGTCATTATGAAAATGATCTCCACCCCCATCTGCATGGCCAGCGAGAAATCATTCTGAACAAATTCATCATGCGGCAGAGCATTGACCTTTTCCACTTGATTGCGAATACGGGCTGCCAGCGCCGACGCATCCACCCCGTCTTTGGCATCCACCAGCAAATAACTGTAAGTTCCGGCGGAAGAAAGAATATCTTCAAGCTCGGCAAACGGCACGAAGATCACCGAATTGGCAGACGAATAGGTACCGTGCGACAGGCCCACCACCTTGAAGCTGTGGTCAGTAATTTTCAGGCTTTCACCAATGCCAGTGCCGGTAATTTCTGACAGGACATCCGGAATCACGGCTTCGCCCGGGTTCTGAATTTTACGTCCGGCAGTCATGGCCCAGGGGCCGGCGCGATCGGCATCGGGCAGAAGGCCCACGACAAAAGCAAAGAATTTTGCCTCTCCGGCATTAATCACACTGGCGAAATACAGAATGGGCGTGACTTTTTCCACCTCCGGCATGCGCGCGATCACATCCATTTTCCAGTCCCATATATAGGACATGGCCATGTGCATATTGCCGACCCCGACCTGCATTACCCACACATCCGGTTTCATGTGCTCGGGATAGGCCACTATCTGTTCGGACTCCCCGCGGAACACGGCATCGAAAAAGATCACCAGAATAAATGCCCCTGCGATCCCGAGACTGCTGCCCAGCAGGGTGCTGCGTTGGCTGATCAGTGATTTCCACGCCCAGGTAAACATGCTTAAACTCCCTGAAAGGCCATCATGGGATCAGAGCGTCGCAGCGAGCGCAGCGGAACGAGGGCGCCAATCAGCGCCAGCGCCAGACTGGCGATCACGGTCCGGGCAAAGACCAGCGGCTGATAAATGCTGATCAGATAAACAGGGGCAACGACGTCAATATACATCACCAGCGCCTGAGCCAGCAGCAGCCCGATCGGCAGCGCCAGCGCCATCAACATCAACGATTGCGCCAGTACCGAGACCAGCAGATGTCGGTAGTTGAAGCCCAGCGCCTTCATAACAGCAAAGCTTCGCAGACGGCTGCGCACATCGGCAAACAGAATCAGGCTGACGACCAGCAGACCGACCACGTAGGCGACGGTGACCAGCAGTCCCATAATCGGACGGTAAAAGGTGCGCCCCATACTGACATCACGCGCGGCCAGTTGCTCAGGGGTAAAGACATCCACCTCAGGGATCTGGCGCTCGATTTCCTGCTGAATGGCCTCGCGATCCGAACCCGGCTCAAGTTCAATCAGCAGAAAACTCAGCAGCGGGAAGGTACTCAGATCAGGCGCAATCTCGGATTCCAGAAACAGATCGATCATGCCGTCATAGCTGACGAAGGCAAAGGGCATGAAGAACGCCGCCTCGTCGGTGATCCCCGAGATCTGAAACTTAAAATCCGAGACCACAAAGCCATCATTGATTTTCAGGCCATACTTTCTGATCAGGGCCCGATCGATGACGATGTCCCGACCTTTGTGAATGGGTGAGCCTTCTATAATCGAGGCTGGGCCGCCCCGTGTGTCGTATACCAGGATATAGACGGGGGTAAGTTTGCCGTCCTTTTTATAGATAATCGGCAGCGCCGTTAACGGATGCGCATCGACGACACCGGCCACTGATTCAACCTCCTGCCGCGCCAGTTGCGGTAACGATGAGCGTGCAGCGGTGAAGTTAGCGACACCGGCCTGGGTGGCGATCAGATCCGCATGGCGATTCAGGATAATCTGTTCAAGCTGTCGGTACTGGCCCTGCTCAAAACCTTCCAGCACAAGAATAACCGCAATCACCGCTCCCAGCGCGAAAGCGGTAAGTGAAGTACGCACTAAATCAAGCGTCAGCTGTTTCCATGCCAGTTTAAACATGGGCAAAACCCTGTCTGATTTTTGTCCTGATATTTCGCCACTCTTTCAAGGCCTGGAGCACAGGGAAACGAATAAGCCTTTTCCCTGGAAATCCACGATCATACTTACCTGCAAGCATACGCCTGTTTATACCCTGCATCTAATCATTACCGGGTTACAGCCTGATCGATAGCACATGATCGAGCATCACCGGCATTATATGTATGGGGTAAGACAAACTATTTGACAGCGAAGGGGAAAAAATAGACCCTGCTGCTGAATATTCAATATTTTTCCCTGTTTGATTAAAGACCGGACAATTTCAGCCGATCTACGGTATATGCCTGATTCCACGCCAGATTTCTGAACTAAATTCTAAAATAAATATGCAACATTCGGCGTCACTGCCTATTCTAGACCTGCCCATGCAGACAGCCCGCCGTCCCCAGCCCTATATGCGGGTCAAACGGCTGAAGCGCTGGATGAATAATCTGCCTACTGCGGACTGTCAGCATACGGCTGTGCAGTTCATTGCCCAGTTGGACAACCTTAACAATGGCAGCTATCCGCCACAGGAGCGCGCCAGTCTGATGGACAGCCTGCGGCCGCTGACTCAGCAACTGATCAACACCCTCAGTCAACAGGTGCGTAAAGCCGATATTCCTTTAAGCATGCGCGCACTTGAACGCTACCAGCTGCTGCAGGATGTCCTCGCGGCAATGGCGACCGGCTACAAACTGGTGGTCAATGCGCTGGCCTTTAGCTCCCCTCATCGCGAGCATGATGACATGCTGCTGCGCGAGGGGCTGTATTTTTCATCACAATACCTTGCCCGGCAATTACTGGAAGCCTATCTGGTCTACATGCCGACACCGAAAAATTGCTGGCTCGAACTGCATCAGCTGTTTCAGTATGCAAGCGACACCGCCATGGCTACGCTGCCTGTCGATGATCCCTTTCCTGATATCAGCATTCCCATTGCCAATACAGTTAGCCTTGTTTATAAGCGCATTGTGCTACTGGCCCTGGCCGAACCCTATCACCTGATGAAAAACGAGGCGCGTGAGTTTTATTATCTGCTTTCGGCATGGAGTCACAACTGTGAGCTGCTGCCTTCAACCGACATGCCCTGTGAAGGTGAGTTCAGTCTGGATGCAAACGCAGACAAACCACCCCGCTTTGTCTCCAGCGAAATCGAGTGGATAACCGACAAGGGCTATATTCTTGATATAAGCAAAGTGCAGAAGCGTCTGGACGTACAGTTGCAACGCATTTTACGCAGCAACCTCCTGCAACTGGAAGACACCGATCACAGCCTACTGCAACAGCGGCGTCAGCGCGATATGTTGCTGCGACTGGCCGATGCCTGGCAGGGAGTGCTAAGACGCAGTGATGAGCGCCATACCAGTGAAGACGGTATCGAACTGGCTACCGGCCTTAATGCCGGTCATCACTACATTTCACTCGGCCGGACGTTTTCACCCGAACTGGATGAACTCAAAATAAAGTCCAGCGAAGAAATAGAATCTACCGCCTTCGCTGCCGCCTATCGTTCCGCACTACAAAAAGATCGCTGCCATCGCCACCAGGCCTACGAAACCAATCCCTGGTGGCAACGCAACTTCAGTCGCAATGGCGCCGCGCTGCACTGCTCACTGGACTGTCCCAAATTGCACACGGCTGTTGGCGAAGTAGTGACGTACTGTGATCCGGAGAAAATGCCTGTGCGCTGGAGGATCGGCGTCGTGCGCTGGCTGCGGGCTAATCCGGAAAACCAGCTTGATATGGGAATTATGAATATTGCCGATTCGGCAGTCCCCGTTGCCAGCAAGGCGCTGGCCGGCTGCGGAAAAGGCACGGATTATTTTCGCAGCTTGTTGATTCCGAAACAGGCCTCCCTGCAACAGCGCCGCTGCCTGATCCTACCGGCCAATGTCTACGATATTAATTCCGTGCTGGCTATCAACATGCAGCACCGGATTTTCTATGTGAAACTGAACAAGCTACTGCTTTCGACCCAGACCTTTTCCCAGTTTGAGTTTGAGATTGTTGAGAAACCAGCCGTCAATAGTGTCGGCATTTTCATGCTTTGAATATCGTTGGGCTTCGATAAATACGTAGGTTGGCGCTGAATGAAATGAAGCCCAACAATACAGGTGTTGCAGCAGTCTATCGCCGGCAATCTATTGGGCTTGTTATCCTGATTGTTGGGCTTCGCGTTGCTCTGCCCATATATGGTCTCCTCCCATTTTGCAAGATTCTGTATTGGTGCTGACAGGGACAGGATTGCTCTCATATATCCGGCCTGTTGGTGAGGAGGTTTTATTCCTCTGGCCTCGATGAAATACGCGCGTATCGTCCTTATCA
>JASBTR010000017.1 GCA_030148325.1 Gammaproteobacteria bacterium | reverse complement strand
TACCCGTGCCGGCATGTGAAGGGACTTGCGTATCTCGGCCAGCCGTTGTTGACCGGATTCATGCGACCTGTTTTCTTCTCTGCGTTTTGCTTCCGCCAGGCTGTCTTCTTGTTGCTTCAGATACCTCAGCCGCGCCTTCTCCCGTTCGATGCGTTCATCGCGCACCTTGATGCCAAGATTGGGCACGAATTCACCCTTGTTCGCGGCTCGACACAAGAAGTGCAGGAAGCGCATTTCGTCATACACCGGGCTCATACCCTTCTGCTCCGAACGCAATCGCCCTTCCAACTCATCAAGGATGGATTGGCGTTCGTCGGCAGGAACGGTGCTCAAATAACGATCCGCCAATTCGCGCTGGTTATCTGACAGCCGCTTCGGATAAATCAGCGATGGATTCCCATCCGTGCCAGTGAAATTTTTATTCTCTCCTGTTTTTTTTGTAGTAGTAGTTTTATTTATATAACTACTACTACAACTACCCGGCTTCAAATTTTGTGGGCTCGAAATTTGTGGGTCCTTAACTTGAACATAGGTTTCGCCCGGCTTTGAATTTTGGTCCCGGTGATCTGAACCATCTTCCTCGACTACGTTTCTCAGTCGGGTCATCACCTTCGCGCTGAACGCAAAATAGCGACGCGGTGAATCCTGCTGGATTGCTTCCACGGCTTGCATTCGACGTTCGATCGGATGCCCCTGGGCACAGATATCAATACCCTCATGGATGTCCTCGTCAATCGTATCCAACACTCCTTTGGCGACCAGACGCACGCGTGCATGGTGATGCGTGAGCGACTGCCGCAGGAAATTCATGTAGTCTGGGTCCAGATGTAGGGCATCGACTAACGGCAGCGGCTCATCGTGCAACGCGTAGACATTGCCGCGGAAACGACCGCTCGCCTCGCGCAGACGGGCACACAAGGTAAGCCAGCGGGTAGTGCGTAGAATAGCGATGGCCCTGGAGATGGTTGACGTGGAGGAAACATTGGTTTTCTTGGCGAGATACTCATAGCTGGGAAACGCTGTGCTACCGCCGGTCTCCTGCGCCTGCAACATGATGACCATCCACACCAGTTTGTCTACAGGTTCGAGCACGGGATCTTGCACCACCAGCGTGGGAAACGACTGATGCCGGTTCCCCATGAACAGCATGGTGTCGGCATGTGTATTACCCGATTCCCGTTGTACGCGCTCTATGGTCGCCTGTATCAGTGCATCCAGTGCGTGGGTTTCGGGTCGTAGGCCACGAGAACCTTCACCCATCCGAACACGCTCGCTCCGATGGGCCGTGACCGCTTCGTCCTGTCAGATCACCGTATTGATTCCAGCGTTGCGTCAAGTTCCATATGGCCCGCATCGAGATACCGGTGTCACGATGGATGACAAGATACTCATTCGGTGCAAGTGGACCGTCGTCTTCACGCTCCGCCCGTTGCACCCACGCATGCCAAAGTTTATGCGTGCTCTCTTCATCGGGTTCTGCCGGCCGACCGACGGAAGGATCTACGGTTAACATTCGACGAAGTCGTGTGTATTCGCGGGAACCTAAACCGAACAGCGTCTGCATCATCTCCAATGGCGCATCCGCAGCAATCAACACCTGTTGTAGTTCCTCGGACTCACGCTGCCGGCGCAGGTGATCGATCATCGGCCAGTACACGTCCCGATTGAGGTCGATCTCCAGACAATGGGCACGCAGCGACTCGACGCGATACAGATCGGCGAGGTTCATTTCCCGCAGCGCCTCGATTTCGCGCGGTCCGAAGTTCATATTTCGCAGCGCGGCCTGGTCCCCTTCGGCCAGACAACGGATCGCGTACATCAGCACGGCCGTAATCAGATCGGATTCTTTGGTCCCGTCCATCGCGACTATTCCCAGAGTTGAGTCTGGGAATCCTCCGCGATCCGGTGAATGTGGCGGTAGGTATCCATCAGGCTGAGAAGATCCCGCCAATCCTGCTCACTGAGTTGGCGCCAGAGTCGATAGCCGGTGTGCCCCGGATCCAGCGTCCAGACACTATTGAAGAGTAGACCGGCATCCTGATTCTCAAGCGCCTGTCGAAGAATCGAGTCATCGGACAAGGTGGCGACGACGGCTTCCAGCGGTGCCACGGTCATCTCCGCACAGGCGGCCAGATGCCACCACAACATGGAAACCTGGCCCAGCATGTCGGTGTCCAGTAGATCGGCCAATGACGAATCCGGTACGTCGCGGAGAATGAATCCAAGCCCCTTGCCGGACAATGGTGTAATCAGCTCGCCGATGCCATTGCGTTGCGCGAGACGCGCGGCCAGCGTCCAGGCCCGGGCACGTAAGGATTTGAGATCTGTGAGGCCGGGCTCGCCAATAGCGATTGATTGCGTTTCCAAACTCTGGATCGAACGGTCTGGTGATTCGCTCGGAGTGTTTTGAGGATCATTTGAATCTTTCTCAGATACCTTGGGCGCATTATCGCGTGATGATCCTTGAACAACAGGAGTCTTATCATCAGGTACTGCCTTCGTGCTGTCACCCTGGTGCTCACCAGAAGTTTGAATGTCCGCAACGCCTTTTACTTTCACGGGAGTTGCTCTCGGAGAAGAATCCGCTTCGCCCGATGTAACGGTATCGTCTTCGCCATCAGGCATTGAAAGATCAATATCGCGTCCAGCAAGGCGTGCATCCAGTTCAACTCGAATGGTATGGATGCTTACTTCGGCCTCTTCCGCAATCTCCGTCTCAATAGCACTGCGCAACAATTCAAGATCCCACTCCGGTCCGTCGTATCGCCCACATAAAGCCGCGAGCACTGCATCGAAGGTTTCGTCGTCACCCAGATCCCGTTTCTTCCAGATCCCACGCGCGGCTCGGTCCAGGGCGCGAATCCGTTCCACCTGTGGTCTTCCCAGACCCGACTGCAATGCCCGCGGAATGACCGGAAGCAAGGTGTGAACCGCGTATCCCATCTGAGAGATCAGTCCGTGACTCAAGCTGTAGCCGCGTTCTCTGAGTATCGTTTCAAGGCGCCTTTGCGAAAGGCTATCGATACCCATTTCAGCTTCGAGAAGTTGCCTGGCATCTAATACGGCCTGCGCCTTGTCGATAAAACTCAAGCCACCACGCAGATCGTTTTCCCGCAAATGCGCCAGGAGTACATCCGATTCGTGATTCCATGGCCTGTACAGGCAATGAACCAGATTGAATACCTCGTCACCGGTTTCCTCATACAATTCCTGCAGGATCCGCAGACGGGTATTGCCGCCGGCGTGGACCACATAATCGGTTTCACCGGGACGGCAGGTGATAACCAGTGGCTGATCCATGCCGTCGGCGTGAATCGATGCCTTGATGCGGTCATATTCCGGATTATCGCTACGCCGCGGATTGCGGTCGTAGGCTTTGATGCGCGTAATTTCCACCTGCATCGGTATGGTCGTGTCAGGCACTCCTGCCTGCCCAGTTTTGGGTGGAGACGTGGACGATTCCGCTATATTGTCTGCGCCGCGCTTACTCATTTGACGTGTCATATTCAGCCGGTTCCTCACCCACACCGACGAATATCTCCGGATACCTGACCAAGCTCTCCCGCAACACCGCTTTCAGCCGGCCCTTGGTCCCAAGGGCGACTTTCCGGGTCCTTTGCTCGATCCGGGTCGCCAGCAATGCGCTGGCATATCGGTGTTTTCCTGCCAGTTGGTACAAATACGAGACAGAATCATTACAGACGACGGCCAAATCAGCGCGTTCCCGCTTGGTTGCTGCTTTTAAGAATTGTTTTAGCTCCATGATGATAAACATTAGCACTGAGCTAATTCTCTGGCAATCTACAAGTGTTTATCTTAGTGCTAAATTTTTTACTAAATTAGTGCTATATTATTTCGCATGAAGCGAAAACAAGAGCACACCCGTCTCCAGAACCTTGAGCTGCTCATCGCCGAGGCAGGCTCGGCCGCCAAGCTTGCTCGCATCGTTGGCACCAATAGTTCATACATCAGCCAGGTCCGACATCAAATGCCCACCAAAAAGGGCACCCCAAGGGGACTGGGGGATGATCTCGCCGGAAAGCTGGAACGTGGGATGGCAAAGCCCGAGGGCTGGATGGATGAACCCCATGAGAACAGTCAAGAACAACCTGTCGCCTGCAAAGAAGTGAACGCCCATGGCGGGCCGGACATTCGCAGTCTGCACCCACTCATTTCCTGGGTGCAGGCGGGTGAGTGGACTGAAATCTCCGAGGGTTATGTACCGCAGTACGAAAGTGAATTACTGCCTTGCCCTGTAAGGTGCAGCGAGGAAACCTTCGTTTTACGTGTGCATGGTGTCAGCATGGAACCCAGGTTCCATGAAGGTGACCTGATCTTTGTGGATCCAGATGCCACCCCGGTTCACGGTAAATACGTTGTCGTACAGATTGATGAATCGAATGAAGCCACCTTCAAGCAACTGATCGTCGAGGAGGACCGACAATACCTTAAAGCGCTCAATCCTGACTGGCCGAACCGCATCATCGAAATCAACGCAGCAGCCACGATTTGTGGTGTCGTGGTGTTCAAGGGAGAAGTAGTGTGAACGTACTCTCCTATGTAGAAATCTGGCGCAGAAAGACCTAGAACACCGTAGCTTGATATCAATTTCGGTGATGCAACGACCATAACGTGCTCCCCTGAACCATCCCTAGCGCCCATCCACAGACCCTTATTTGGCAAAGAGTTTATCACTTTGCTAAACATTCTCTTTTGCCAGAAAGATTTGCACCATGCTAATGTTTAAGGCGTTGCACAACCCTAACCCCGGGATTTGCATTGCCGGGACAGAGAGAATAACGATGGACGATGAATACCGAACCCTGCAGGGTAAAACACTGATCAACCGAAAGACTTTACTAGCTATGATCCCGCTGTCGGAACGCGTCATCTTCAATATGGAGAAACGCGGGGACTTCCCACGCCGGATCGTACTCACAAGTCGTAACGTCGCCTGGGACTTGGCAGAGGTAGAGGAATGGATCGAGTCGAGAAAACGATCAGGAGAACAGGCTGAACGCCCTGGCGTTACTGTCGTTGCTTGATAGCCCACTCGTCGATCATGTCAGCCCAGTCTTGCAACATCGCTGTACGTTGCTCTCGGTACTCGGCCTTGTTATAGACGGCCCTCACTCCCCTCTGTTCATGGGCAAGACACTTCTCGATCCAGTCCGTATTGTAACCGGCTTCATGCAGTAGTGTACTAGCGGTTCGGCGCAAGTCGTGCGGACCAAATTTCCCAAGCTGCTCACCATCTTTCTGGGCAGCCTTATACGTCGAAGCGAGAACACGATTCAACGTTGCAGCACTCATAGGCAAGTCCGAGTCATACCGAGAGGGAAGCACATAGTCAGACCCACCCGCAAAGGTTTTCAGTGCGATGAATATATCGAGTGCCTGACGAGACAGGTACACCAGATGCGGAGTTCTTCGTTTCATCCGTTCTTTCGGAATCGTCCAAAGCGCCTCGCTGAAATTGATCTCTGACCACGTTGCATTGGACAGCTCCGATTTTCTCACCATCGTCAGTAGTAGCAGCTTGATAGCAGCCCGATATTGCGGTGATGTTCCCACCCGGTCCATGTACCGATACATCAGGCCGATCTCTACTGGTGCCAACGCACGGTCACGCGGCTCGAATCTGGCGATGGTGGACGGACGCACCTTTTCCGCCGGATTCTCCACGTTCTGCCCGCGTTCGATTGCCCAACGATAGACCTGTAACACCACTTCACGGGCATGCACTGCCGTGGCAGGTGCTCCCCTTTCGACGATAGCATCGGTCAAAGCACGCAAATCCTCATGCGTGATTTCACTCAGCTTTTGACTTCCAAACCGCTTTTTCAGTTCACGGGTGTATACCGACTTGCGCATGTCGCGCGTCGAGTCAGCCATCTGATAGCCACGCAGCCATTTTTCGGCCCATGCACCGAACGTCTCAGCATTCTTCACACGCTTCTTGTCACGTGCCTTTTCCTTGGCCGGTGATTTCCCGGCCGCGATCATCTTCTTTGCTTCGCTAAGTCGTTCCCGTGCTTCTGCAAGCGTGACGCCACGCTTGCCATACCGGCCTATCGTCAACGTCTCCTGTCGACCGCTGATCGAGTAGTTGTATCTGAAGGAGATGCCTCCTGCTGGTGTCACCGCCACATAGAGCCCATCGCGGTCGTTCACCTTGAAGAGTTTGTCCTGGGGCTTCAAATTTCGCAGCATGGTATCTGTCAGCATCACAAGTCCTCCCCTGAGGGTAAAAATACCATGATTTTTCATGGTATGTTTTTCTGATATATATTGTTTTATATCAAAGACTTGACGATTTTTAATACCATGAATGGCCTGAATAACATGGCATGGTATTTTGTCGAAGCCCTGATCTTGAGGGCAACGATACCATGATTTATACCATTGAAAAAGTTTGCTTGGAGGTGCCAGCCAGTGCCAGCAGGTGCCAGACAAAAATGAGAATATACTAGTTATTACAATGAGTTAAGTGTTGTTTGATGCCTGCAGGTGCCAGCCAGTGCCAGACGTGGAATCATTCCCACTCAATCGTGGCCGGCGGCTTGCTGGAAATATCATAGGCAACGCGAGAGATACCCGGCACTTCGTTGATGATGCGGCTGGATACGGTTTCCAGAAATTCATAAGGAAGATGCGCCCAACGCGCGGTCATGAAGTCGATAGTTTCCACTGCCCGCAGGGTGACGACATACTGGTAGCGGCGGCCATCGCCGGTGACGCCCACGGATTTCACCGGCAGAAAAACGGTAAATGCCTGGCTGACCTTTTCATACAGGTCATGCTTGTAGAGTTCTTCGATGAAGATGTGATCGGCCAGCCGTAGAATATCGGCATATTCCTTTTTCACTTCACCGAGGATACGCACGCCCAGGCCCGGGCCGGGGAAGGGATGGCGGTAAACCATGTCAGAGGGCAGCCCCAGTTCCACACCCAGCTTGCGCACTTCATCCTTGAACAGTTCTCGCAGAGGTTCGCAGAGTTTGAGCTTCATGTGTTCCGGCAGGCCGCCGACATTATGGTGCGACTTGATCAGGTGCGCCTTGCCGGTTTTGGCGCCGGCGGACTCGATGACATCCGGATAGATAGTGCCCTGCGCCAGCCATTTTGGCCCTTCCGCCTTCCCTGGCTCATCGGGCATTTGTCCATCCATGGACTTCACATTTTTCAGTTTGGCCGCCTCTTCCTCGAAGACTTCCACGAACAGATTGCCGATGATCTTGCGTTTCTGTTCCGGATCGCTCACCCCATCCAGCGCTTTTAGAAAACGGGCTTCGGCATCCACGCGGATAACATGCACACCCATATGTTCGGCAAAGGTGGACATGACCTGGTCCCCTTCGCGGTAGCGCAGCAGACCATTATCGACAAACACACAGGTCAGCTTGTCGCCGATGGCGCGATGCAGCAGCGCTGCGACTACCGAGGAATCCACCCCGCCGGACAGCCCCAGCAGGACCTCATCGTCACCCACTGTTTCATGAATGGTTCTGATGCTGTCCTCGATAATATTGTCCGCCGTCCAGAGACGCGTACAACCGGCAATCTCGTGCACAAAACGCTCGATAATGCGCTCACCCTGACGAGTGTGAGTCACTTCCGGGTGAAATTGCAGGCCATAAAATCGTCGCTGTTCATCCGCCATGCCGGCAACAGGTGCGGTCTCGGTCGAGGCCATTAGCTTGAACCCCTCAGGCAGCTTGATGACCTGATCGCCATGGCTCATCCACACATCCAGCAGGCCGTAGCCTTCAGGACTGGCGTGATCTTCGATGTCTTTCAAAAGAGCAGTATGGCCGTGGGCGCGCACCTGCGCATAGCCGTATTCATGCTGCTTTGCCGTTTCCACCTTGCCGCCCAGCTGATCGGCCATGGTCTGCATGCCGTAGCAGATCCCCAGCACCGGCACACCCAGCTCGAACACCAGCGCCGGTGCACGCGGCGTATCGTCTCCCGTGACCGATTCCGGTCCACCGGAAAGTATGATAGCGCTGGGCTTAAAGTCACGAATTTCCGCCTCGTCCAGATCATAAGGTGCCAGTTCACAATAGACCCCTGCTTCGCGCACGCGGCGGGCAATCAGCTGAGTGTACTGGGAGCCAAAGTCGAGGATCAGGATGCGGTGAGCGTGGATATCGGTCGTCATAGAAAGTGTCCATCCATTAACATGGATAATTAACGCGGAGAATGCAAAGGCGCGGAGGCGCAGAGAAAAAAATGATTAACGATCAAGCTTATATAATCTCTGCGTTATGGCGTCTCTGTGCCTGTATTTTTGCTCAGCAGATCAAATCCGGTAGTTGGGTGCTTCCTTGGTGATCTGCACGTCATGCACATGACTTTCCTGCATACCGGCACCGGTGATACGCACAAACTGGGGCCGGGTGCGCATTTCATCAATGCTCGCACAACCGGTATAGCCCATGCTGGAACGCACACCGCCCAGCAGTTGATGAATCACCGGCTGCATGGATCCCTTGAATGGCACCCGACCCTCGATGCCTTCCGGCACCAGTTTTTCGGCTTCGTTGCCTTCCTGGAAATAACGATCACTGGAACCCTGCTGCGAGGCCATCGCCCCCATCGAGCCCATACCACGATAGGACTTGTAAGAACGGCCCTGGAACAGCTCCACCTCGCCCGGCGCTTCTTCGGTGCCGGCGAACATACTGCCGACCATAATGGTGTAGGCCCCGGCCACCAGCGCCTTGGCCATATCACCGGAATAGCGAATACCGCCATCGGCGATCAACGGCACACCAGAGTCCTTGAGCGCCGCCGCCACATTGGCCACCGCCGTAATCTGGGGCACGCCGACACCGGCGACAATACGGGTGGTACAGATAGAGCCGGGGCCAATGCCAACCTTGACCGCATCGGCTCCAGCCTCGACCAGCGCCAGCGCAGCCTCGGCTGTCGCAATGTTGCCGCCAATTACTTGCACCTCTGGAAAATGCTTCTTCACCCAGGCAACCCGATCCAGCACGCCCTGGGAATGACCGTGAGCCGTGTCTACCACCAGCACGTCCACACCTGCATTCACCAGCGCTTCGACCCGCTCGTCTGTGCCGGCGCCCACGCCGACCGCCGCACCCACGCGCAGGCGTCCCTGATCATCCTTGCAGGCAAAGGGGTTTTCCTTGGCTTTCTGGATATCCTTAACCGTCACCAGGCCGCGCAACTGGAATTTATCATCCACCACCAGCACTTTTTCAATGCGGTGTTCGTGCAGCAATTTGCGAATTTCACCGCGTCGGGCGCCTTCCGCTACCGTCACCAGTCGATCCCTGGGCGTCATGATGCTGGAAACCGGGTTTTCGAAATTCTTTTCAAAACGCAGATCCCGGCTGGTAACAATCCCCACCAGATCCTCACCATCCACTACCGGAACCCCGGAAATATTGTGCGCCCGAGTTAGGTCCAGCACGGCCTTGATACTGGTCTGCGGGCCGACTGTGAGGGGATCTTTGATCACCCCACTTTCAAACTTCTTCACCATGCTGACCTGGGCTGCCTGCTCTGCAATGGCCATATTCTTGTGAATTATGCCAATACCCCCTTCCTGGGCAAGGGCAATAGCCAGGCGCGCCTCGGTCACCGTGTCCATGGCGGCCGATACCAGAGGAATATTCAGGGTTATTTCCCGAGTCAGCTTGCTTTGCAGACTGACATTCTTGGGCAAAACGGTCGAATGGGCGGGGAGTAACAAAACGTCGTCGAAGGTCAGGCCTTCTTCGGCTATGCGTAGCATATAGAATCTTCCAGGTTGGGGTAGTGGGATATAAACGGCGAATTATAAAGATTTTCATGCCATGGGTAAATAAGAATGAATAACCCCCGAAAAGCGGCCGAAACCGCGTATGCAGCATAAGCTGTTGATTTAAATAGTGTAATCAAGAAATGCGTAATTGCTTCAGGTGTTCGCTTTGATTTGTGATAAGCATTTTTTCATACGGCCGAGCAAATTTAAGAGCCTGTGCGACATACATGCTACTGACCGCTTTTCCGGCTTAAACGCAATACTTGCCAATCCGTCCCGATAGACGCATAATTTCTCCATCAGCGAGGGAAGCGGACAACCGTGTTCCTAAAGTGGGGAAAATAATAAGCATAATCAGGCACCCCTGTGGGGGTAGCCATCAATCCATCCCATTCCATATTGGAGGTTTTATGAAAAAACTGTTACTCGCTGCATCCGCAGCCCTGTTCCTGCAAGCCTGTGCTAATTCTCCGCCTGCCTCGGACGTCAAGGCAGCCATCAGCGCAGCCGAACAAAAAACCATGCAGGCGCGCAAGGTCAACAATGAATGGCGTGATACAGGAAAACTCATTAAAAAGGCGAAGAAAGCCCTGAAAGCGGGCGACACTGAAACCGCCCTGAAACTCGCCAAAAAAGCAGGCAGACAGAGCGACAATGCCCTGAAACAGTATGCCGAACAGAAAAACGCCGGGCCGCATTTCAACTAGCCCCGGCAGGCAGCAACAAACAGGGACTGCGTAAACAGAACCCTCTGATAACGAGTAACAGTCCCAAATAAATCCTGTTGCGCCTGCACTTGATGTGATAATTTGGCCGGGTTATAAACCCGGCCTTTTTTTTGATACCCGCTACACAGCCCAGAGAGACAATCCAGACCTTGAAAACACTGAAGTATCTTTTTGATAGAAATCTGGCGTGGGCAAACGCCATCAAGGAAAAAGATCCTGAATTTTTTTCCTCATTATCCATGCAACAGGCGCCGGAATATCTCTGGATTGGCTGTTCGGATAGTCGAGTCCCGGCTAATCAGATTGTAAACCTGCCGCCCGGTGAAGTATTTGTACACCGCAACATAGCAAATGTTGTCGTTCACTCAGATCTGAACTGTCTTTCTGTAATCCAGTTTGCTGTTGAAGTACTAAAAGTAAAACACATCATTGTCTGCGGTCATTACGGCTGTGGTGGGGTAAAGGCAGCAATGGAAAATCAGGAGCACGGCCTTATAGATAACTGGTTGCATCATATTAAGGATGTTAGTCGCTTTAATGCTGAAAAACTAAAAGGCCTGGATCCTGACAAAGAATTTGATCTGCTCTGTGAGCTAAACGTTATCGAGCAGGCAAAAAATGTGTGCAATACAACAGTAGTCAAAAAAGCATGGAAAGAAGGCGCCGAGCTGTCTATTCATGGCTGGATTTACAATATCGAGAATGGAATCCTGAAAGATCTGGATCTGTGCGTAACATCAGACAAACAACTAAAAAAGAACTATGAGAATGCGTAAATGCGCATACACGATCACGCCAACGCAGACAACACGAATGTTATTGAACGAGACATCTACACTGTCTCACGCCTGAATCGTGAGGCGCGCAACCTGCTCGAAGGCAGCTTCCCCCTGCTCTGGCTGGAAGGAGAAATTTCCAATCTCGCTCGCCCGGCTTCCGGGCACTGGTATTTATCACTCAAGGATAAAACCGCTTCAGTTCGCTGCGCCATGTTTCGCAACCGCAACAGACTGTTGCGGTTCCAGCCGGAAAACGGCGTCCAGGTACTGGTGCGCGCCCGCATCAGCCTGTACGAAGCACGCGGCGAATTCCAGATCATTATTGAACACATGGAAGAAGCCGGTGACGGTGCTTTACAACGCGCCTTCGAAGAGCTGAAACAACGCCTGAATCAGGAGGGCCTGTTCGACCCGGCGCACAAACAGCCGCTACCGGCGATGCCGCAACATATTGGCGTCATCACTTCGCCCACTGGCGCGGCTGTCCACGATATTCTAACTACACTCCAGCGCCGTTTTCCGGCCATTCCCATCCTGATCTATCCTGTTGCCGTACAGGGCGAGAATGCCGCCGAGGAAATTGCCGCCCGGATCCGACTCGCTTCACAACGGCGTGACTGTGATGTCCTGATCCTCGCCCGTGGCGGTGGCTCGATGGAAGATTTGCGTGCCTTCAACGAAGAAGTCGTTGCCCGTGCTATTTATGACTGCCGCATTCCCATTGTCAGCGGCATCGGCCATGAAATAGACTTCACCATTGCCGATTTTGTTGCCGATCAACGCGCGCCCACGCCGACCGCAGCCGCTGAACTGGTCAGCCCGGATCAACAGTCACTACTGAAACAGGTACGGCAGCTTTTCTCACGACTCGCCAGCAGTGTCGCCGCAGGCCTGCAGGCCCGTTCGCAACAACTGCACAATCTGCAAAAACGCCTGCGCCATCCGGGACGACGCTTACAGGATATTGCACAACGGCTGGACGATCTCGAGTTACGCATGCAACAGATCATGAAACACCGCTTGCAGCACAGGCAGCACGCGCTCAACATGCTGGCGGAAAAATTACAGCATCATCAGCCCGGCCATGATATTGAACACAAACATCTGCAACTGACGGAAATCACCCGCCGTCTTCGACAGGCCATGCGACATCGGCTTGAACAGAGTCGGCAACAGCTACAATACCTGACACATAATCTTGATACCGTCAGCCCCCTGTCCACTCTTTCTCGCGGCTATACTATTACCACGGCCCTGGAAGACCGACATATCATTCGTTCCAGCCACGAACTAAAACCAGGGCAACAGATAAAAACCCGACTGGCAAAAGGCCACATCATTTCAACGATTGAAAAACTGGAATCATGAGAAAACCGATAGCACTAACAGCCAGTCTCGGCGTTTTTTTTCTGCTTTCACTCTGCGCTACGGCAGCCGAAAGCTACCCTCGGCCTGATCCCGTACCAGGCGGCATCGCCATTGTCGAACTCGGTCTGGACACACCTATCCCGCCATCTGTTTTTTATGGCAAAAAACGGGTACTGGTACGCCGAGCCGGGGAACAATGGCAGGCAGTCGTCGGCCTGCCCCTGTCCAGCAAAGCCGGCATACATAAACTACGCATCGTTGCTGCGCAGAATAAAGTATATCAACGTGAATTTTCAGTTCACACAAAAAAATATAAAGAACAGCATCTGGTCATCAAGAACAAACGCATGGTCAATCCCACTACCGAAGATATGAAACGCATCCGATCTGAGAAAAAAATCATTGGCGCAGCACTCTCCCGCTGGACCGAGCAGGCGCATGTCGCGACACAGTTTATTCTGCCCGTCACCGGCCGACTCAGCAGCCCTTTCGGACTACGGCGTTTTTTTAATAAACAGCCACGCAAGCCGCACAGTGGCCTGGATATCGCCGCCGCACAGGGAACTATCATTAGGGCGCCTGCCGACGGCACCGTAATCACCCTCGGCGATTATTTTTTCAACGGCAATACCGTATTTATCGACAACGGCCAGGGCCTGATCACCATGTACTGCCACATGAGTGAGATCAGTGTAAAACCGGGAATGAAAATCAGACAGGGCGAACCCATAGGTAAGGTCGGTATGACTGGCCGAGTCACAGGGCCACATTTGCACTGGAGTGTCAGCCTTAATAATGCACGGGTGGAACCCGAATTATTTCTTAAATAAAAAAATCCTGGGCCTGTATACTCAAAGCCAGGCTCTCTGACCAGGGTGGAACCATCACTTAAAACCACTACCCCGCAGCTTGCGTTGAACGACTGAAAAATTGTTGGGCTTCGCGTTGCTCTGCCCAACCTACAGGACTACCTCACCGCAAACGGACGGGGTATTAAATCCCAGGAACGAGCTTGCTCGCGAAAGCGGTTGCCTGAACCTCAAACTATTCGCGGGCAAGCCCGCTCCTACCTGTTTTCCGAGCCCGCTCCTACCGGTTTTCGCCGCAAGCAGCAGGGAATTTAACCCATAGAGATTAACGCATGGGCACAAAACCCGTGCCCACCCTACGATAGCTGTAAAATATATCAGTCAGGAATTCCAGGTCTTAGCGGACATAAACAAATGTCTGGCCTGCCCGACTACAGCGAAGTTGTTTTCGGCTTTTTGCCTGACAGGTTATTTTCAGGTAAGGCTCCTGCCAGCCTTTCTCTGCGCGAAGGCCAAAGGGATCAATTTCTTCATCATCATCTTCTGCCGAATAGGCGCTGTCCAGCACATTGTAGAAATACGTGATAGTGAACTGCCCCTTGCTGTTAAAATCTGAGAGCGTTGCTTTAGAAGTAAATGTCAACTGGGAATTTCCAACAATACGATACTGTTCCTTTGAGAAACAAACGATTTCTTTTTCGCCCGCTTTCAGGCATCGGTTCAGGCTGGAAGGTAACAGGCTGGCTGGTCTGGAATGTCTCGTCCATTTACCATGCAGCACGACATCCATAATGTCCGGGATTGACACGGCCGTTGGCGCCTTTTTTGTCGTCTGTTTGACTTTGACCGGTTTCGGCTGTTTGGCGCGACGATTCTTTTCTCGCTTTGCCCTGGCTGCAGCAAGCTGCTGCTCCTTTTTCTTTCTTGCTTTTTCTTTCCTGAGTCTGTCTTCTGCCAGACGACGTTTATGAGCTTCCTCTTTTTTCTTTTCTTCAGCCTGTGGTTTTGCTTTAGACGAACTGTCCTTTTTGACTGAGCCCACCTTTGCCAGCCGGGCTTTTGCAAGGCGGCTACCGTTTGCTGCGGCTTTTCTATACCATTTGTCTGCCTTTATGAGATCTTTCTTTAAGCCCAGGCCATTTTCATAGAATTCACCCAGTTTATATTGCGCACCATTGTGATTATTCTGGGCGGCCATCCTGTACCACTCAATCGCTTTATTGATATCTTTTTTTACACCCCGACCTTCTTCATAAGCATCAGCAACATAAAACTGCGCCCCTGCATCACCTCGTTTGGCCAGCAGTAGATCCAGTTTAAACTGATCATAGCCGGACTCATCAGCCAATAACATACTCGAGAATGAAAACATTACAACAACTATCAAAGTTTTCATTAACCTTGCCTTCATAACTAATACCCTTGAATTAATTTGGCTCAAGCTGCCTTTCAGTTTCTGACAACAACTAAATGAACGTTACAAATCCCCATCCACTTTTCAGTATGATTTCAGACCTTCACACCCTGCACAGTGAGGTCCATCATTCCAGGTTGATCGCGAACAATGCAGAGCGGGAAATCACTGTCGCTTCCTGCATGTCGCCATAAAGCGTCCTGCTGGTGTATCACATGGATTTGAGGTAAAACCCTCATTATCGCTTCCGATTTTTACATTTTTAGCCGGCTTTAACTTTTTAGCAGCAGGGTTTGCTTTTATCGCAACTGAGCTTAAGCTTTCAGCTGCCGGCTTTGTTTTTACTGCGACGGAGTTTGTTTTTGTCACAACGGGCTTTGAGTTTTTATCAGCGGGTTTTATTCCGCTGCTTTCATCATCTTCACCTTCATCCTCTTCATCCCAGCCCATCCCAGGCTGATCATTTACCGGCCCCTGTTGCCTTCTCGCTTTTATCGCCTTTTCCCTTGCGGCTTTCTCACGCGCTGCTCTTTCCCTTGCAACTTTTTCGCGTTCAGCTTTCTCCTTTGCCATTTTTTCACGCGCCGCCTTTTCCATAGCGGCCTTCTTACGCATGATTTTTTCCTTTTCCGCCTTCCTGCGCATCGCTTCATCTCTGGCGGCTTTTGCGCGCACGGCTTTTTCCCTTGCAGCTTTCTCCTCTGCGAGTTTTTTCTTTCTCTCTATTTCAAGCTTATGCAGGCCCTGTTTTTTAGCTTTTTTAATCCGACGAATAGCCTTTACCGCATCAGCATTACCCTGTGCCCTGGCCTTCTCATACATTTCAAGCGCTTTACCCAGATCTTTTTTGGTGCCCTGTCCCTGTTCATACATCTCACCAAGTTTCATGATAGCTTCCACACTACCCTGTGCCGCCATCTGACTCTGAAACTTGAATAAGCTCACCATGGGATCATCGGCAGCATAAGCTATCGCTGTCATCACCACTGACAAAACTAACGTTGCGACCAGTCTTTTCATGATCAATAACCTGCTATATGCTAAACCTTAATGCTCGCGCCACCCATTCCTCTACTCACAACCCCTGCTAAAAATATTTTACTTACGGTAATATCAGCAACACCTTAACACTACCATCCAGCGACTTACTGTCTATATAGCCAAGGCTGTTCGGTGTTAAAGCCACCCACTGCTTTATAGCAAGATCACCCGTAATTATTTTTGGAGATTTAAATTTACGGGTGAACTTACGTTTTGCCCAGTAACGGCTCAGTTCTTTTTCAGTCATATTCAGTACTTTTTTATAGAATTGCCTGCGGATCTCTGAACCAATTGCCTGATCAGCGACAGCAACTCTCTGGCCGTTACTAAATGATTTGTTTTGCCCCAGATAAAGTTTCCCCAACTCATCAAGCGAAGCGCCATGCAATTTTGTTGTTTTATTGGTAATAACAACTATTTCGGCTTTTACTGATGACACCAGTGTGAACAGGAAAACGAGAGCCAGGACAGAAAATAGTTTGCGTGACAATTTCATCTTTCTAGCCCTTCCCTGTTAAAAGATTAAATCGAAACTGGCGGAAAAAATATTGCCTTTATCGTTCATGACAGGATCGTCAAACAGGCCATATTTGTCAGTACTTCCGGAGACACTGTCGGTTTTTGCCTGCTGGGCCTCAAATTTTATCGCCGATGTTGGCCCCACTTCGTAACGAAAACCCACTGTCACTGAGGACTGTTTTACCGCATAAGGGCTGGCATCTCTTCCTTCATCCATACCGCCGATAGTAAAATAAGGCATAAAATCACCAAAGCGATAACCCAGGGTGGTATACCAGGCTTTTTGATCCGGGAAAGCGGCAACAAGTTCGGCCGAAGTATCACGAACGATGTATTCGCTGTAGAGAAGAACGTCTCGCCAGTCAACGATAAGGCCAAGTCCACCGAAGCTGCCTCGTGCCGTGCTGATACCAAAAGAAGGAATATCTACGCTGGTGCTAAAATAGCCTGCCCGTAAAGTAAATCCCCTGGTTCCAATTGATGTGTTGAAACCTACCATTTCGTTAGTTGAGAAATTAACTGTTGCGCCATTTGACAAGCCGGGGCAACTGCTACAGGTATTTGCCGTTGAAGCTACAAAAGTGGGGAGCGCTGTGGCCTTGTGATTTCCGGAACCGGTATACAGCTCGAATAGAAAATCCCAGTTGCCTAATTCAGTATTATAAACAACATCAATCCCGGTTACGGCTGTCATCGGGTTGGTGCTATAGACTTCATGTGGGAGGGTAACCCAAGGATAAGCATAGCCCACTGTCGAATATTCCGAGACCATGAAAAAGGGTCCCTTGAATCGACCCAGGCGAATGCTAACGTCGTCCGTTGCAGAATAACTGGCGTAGGCCCACTCCGCAGCAATATCGTACTGGTTGTTGCCGCCCAGCGCCTGCAGCACCAGTGTCACGTCCATTTTGTCCGTCACACCGGCCGAAGCCTGGAAGCCTATCGTATTACCGCGTGTGTCAAAGTCAAGCTGATCAGCAGCAAAGCTGTTGTCGTATTTTGTGTTTTGTGCAGGATTTGCCTTCTTTTCAACCTTGGCATAAGTTCCCATCACCGTCATATATCCTGAAAATTCAAAATTTTCAAAGGCATTGGCTATGGGCATATGCAGGCCTACTAGCATGCACACCAGTATTGCAATCCGGTATTTCATTGTATCAACCCTCACTCAAGTGACTTTATCTAATACTAGAAAGTCAAAATAATTTGCACTCTGCTAAATATGGCGGAGTATTATCAATATAATTTTTTTTACAAATAAACGTAATTAAGCTACGTGTTTTAGCTTACTTTATCAGGAACCAGGCACCGTTTGAATTAAAATACTTAATTTATATGCTAGTTTCCTGCATGTATGCAGATCCCTGTCTTCTGCCGTAGTTCCGCAAGCACAAGCCAGCTTTCATCTATTGGAAATAGATAGCTAAGCATTCATATTACATCGGTTCTCACCCCACTATCGGCAAAAACATTACTATCTTTAGTGTTAAAGGGAAATGTGACCGACAAATATTTTTTTTAACTGACTTTGACTTTATAGCGGCTGGCTTTTATTTTGTAGCGGCTGGCATGTTTCCAGTAATTTCATCCACATCTTCTTCATCGTCATCCTCTTCATCCCATCCCATGCCGGGCGGATCCTCTTCCTGCTTCTGTTGCCTTCTCACCTTCATAGCCCTTTCTTTTGCGGCTTTATCGCGTGCAGTTTCTTCCCTGACGGCGCTCTCATGCATGATTTTTTCCTTTTCTGCTTTCTCACGCGCCGCTTTTTCCCTGGCGACTTTTTCCTTTCTCTTTATTTCCAGGTTCTTTTTCGCTTCCTCGATCCGACGAATGGCCTTTGCAGCATCATTATGGCCCTGTGCCCTGGCCTTTTTGTACATTTCAAGTGCTTTGTTCAAATCTTTTTTGGTGCCCTGCCCCTGTTCATACATCTCACCAAGTTTCATTATGGCTTCCACATTCCCCTGTAACACCATCTGGTTCTGGAACTTGAACAGGCTCACCATTGGATCACTGGCCGCATAAGCCGTTGTTGCCATCAACACTGGCAAAATCAACGTTATGATCAGTTTTTTCATGACCAATAACCTATGAATTCGAAATTCTGACAATCATACAAGGCATTCCTGTCCTCAGAAGCGCTGTCGTTTTTCCTGTATCCGTGCAAATCCTCATCTTTTGCCGGATCCCCGTAAACACAGGCCAGCAAATTCCTCAAGTACCTATACCTACATAATGATCGGCTAAAACATTACAAACTTTAGGCTTACTGGCAAAAAAATCAGTTTTTTCGTGAGGTGAATTTGCGCAAACGGCGGCGCTTTTCGATCTGGCGGGAAGTAAGTTTGTTTTTTCTCCCAGCAAAGGGATTCTTGCCACTCTTGAATTCGAGTCGCATGGGCGTGCCTTCCAGCTTTAGATGCTTGAGAAAGGCATTGATGAGATAACGTCGATAGGCATCCGGGACGGAGGTGGTCTGGTTGCCGTGGATCACAATGATCGGGGGATTAACGCCACCCTGATGGGCATAGCGCAGCTTGATTCGGCGTCCCTTTACCAGCGGCGGCTGATGCGCCGTCACCAGTTCTTCCAGCAGCCGGGTCAGATCCGGGGTGGAGAAATCTTTGCAGGCCGAGGCGTAAGCGCGATCAACCGAAGTATATAAATCGCCCACACCACTGCCATGCAGGGCGGAAATAAAGTGGGTTTTGGCAAAGCCAAGGAAGGGCAGTTTAAATTCCAGCTCTCGGCGCACCTTGTCTTTCTGATCGATGGACAGGCCATCCCATTTATTGATCGCCAGCACCAGTGCGCGGCCGGCATCCAGTACAAAGCCCAGCAGGCTGGCATCCTGATCGGTAATGCCTTCACTCGCATCCAGCAGCATGATCACCACATTGGCATCTTCAATCGCTTTCAGCGCCTTGATCACACTAAACTTTTCTACCGCCTCGTTGATCCGACTACGGCGGCGCACACCGGCGGTATCGATCAGAGTGTAGTCCTGACCATCACGCTCAAACGGCAGATAAATGGAATCGCGCGTGGTGCCGGGCAGATCGTAGGCTACTACCCGCTCCTCACCCAGCATGCGGTTGACGAGGGTAGATTTGCCGACGTTGGGGCGACCGATGATGGCAATCTTGATGCCCTTCGAGGTCACATCCAGTTCTTCATCGGCATCCTCAGGCGACATGCTGTCAAAAACCGCCTGCATCAGGGCCGGTACACCGCGCCCGTGTGAGGAGGAAATGCCATGCGGCGTTCCCAGCCCAAGCTGATAGAACTCTGCGGTCGCCACATCCGCATCCAGGCCATCAACCTTGTTGACCACCAGAATGATGTGTTTGCCGGTTTTACGCAGCCGTTTGGCAATCTTATGGTCTTCCGGCGTCAGGCCGCTGCGCGCATCCACCAGGAACAGTACGCTGTCAGCCTGCTCCACCGCCAGCCAGGACTGCTCTTCCATCAGCTCCTCGACGCCCTCGGTTTCACCGGTTAAACCCCCGGTGTCAACAACGATATAAGGGTGCTTGCCCACCCGCCCTTCACCGAATTTGCGATCGCGGGTCAGGCCGGGCTGATCCGCCACCAGTGCATCACGGGTTTTGGTGAGACGATTAAAAAGCGTAGATTTGCCGACATTGGGGCGCCCTACCAGAGCGATGACAGGTTTCATACGCCGCAATCAGGAATCAGACAGGGTATAAGCAGACATGATCCCGAAACGATCATTGACGATAAGCATGTCTTTGTACACAACCGGATTAGCAAGGATATTTCTTTCGCGATCATAATAATCCGTATCATCCTGTTGCCATTCTTCTTCAAACATATAGGCCACGTCATTCAGCAGTGCCCGGGCAACAATATGGCCATCTTCTCGATCCAGCCAGTGAATGTAGCCATCGTAATCCGCCACCGCCACATAGTCGCCATGCCGGGCCGGGCCGGTAAGGCCACGGCGTAACAATTTTTCCTGACGCCAGAGAATAGCGCCATTCATTCGGTTCAGGGCCAGCACCTGACTTCCAGCATCGGTGATGTAAATCCGGTAGGCATCCGCGGTCATGCCCGCATAAGATGACATATCCTGGACCCAGAGAATGCGGCCATTCTCCAGCTGTATCGCCGCCAGACGCCCCTGGTAGGTCACCGCATAAACAAGATCATCCACTACCATGAGATCCACATCGATATCGATAATGCGTTCAAGCTCCGTGCGCCCGGTAGGCACCGCAACCGGCGTTTCCCACAACTCAATACCACCTTTTAAGGTTAGTGCGGTTAACTTGCCACTGTCCGACCCTAGCAGGACCATATCGTTGACAATCAGAGGTGCGCTGTTGCCACGCAGGGTCAACAATGGCACGCTACGTTCGAACACCCAGCGCCGTTTGCCTGTTTCTGCATCCAGCGCATACAAACGACCATCGATGGAGCGCACAATGACATAGCCCTGCGCACTCAGCGGAGGCGTCAACACTTCACTGGAAACCTTTGCCCGCCAGAGCTCATTGCCATCTTTCGGATCCAGCGCCATGACATCACCAAGGTTACTGCCCAACAACAGGCGGCCTTCCTGCAGGGACAGTCCGGAGGTCAACTTGAGATTCAGCTCCTTATGCCAGAGTATGTCACCGGTTTTTACATCAAAGGCGTAAATGCCTCCCCGATAATCCGCTGAATAGCCGACATCACCCTTAAATACAGGCTTGTAACGCAGATAGAAATAGCGTGCACCACGCCCGATTTCAGCGCGCCACTGTGTAGTAATGGCAACGCTCGGTTCAAAGGCCGGCAATGGCACGGGCGGCAATACCGGAGAAGGTGAGGAAGAACAGCCCGCCAGAATCAGCGCCATGAGAGAGAAAAAAACGCGCATTAACAACATCAACCCTGTGCGCTGTCTGTGACCGGAAGATCGTTCAGCTTCATCTCGATCAACAGACGTCGGCGATCATTTGCGGCAATAGTTTCCAGCGCCTGCTGATAGGCGCTGCGCGCCTGTTCAATCTGTTTTTGTGCCAGCAAAATATCACCACGGAGCTCACTATACAGCGAAGCATAGCTTGCCCTGGTACTGCTATTCACCAGCGCCAGCGCCTTGTCATATTTTTTCTCTGCCATTAGTACTCGCGCCAGTCGCAGGCGAGCCACATGTTTTAGCCCCTCCTGACTGGCATTGTCGATAACCCACTGTAAATGCACTTCTGCCGCATCCAGTGAACCATTTTCGACACTCATGCGCGCCATCCCCAGTGCCGCCAGCGCCGCATAGGGTGTGCCCGAAAATTGCTTAACCAGTTTACCACCGGCCTCAAACACTCTGGCCGAATCACCGGCAAGCAGATAATTTTGCAGATTTGAATAGGCCAGTGAAGCGCTTTGTGACTGGTTGTTCTGGTAGTCAATCCAGAAACGGTAACCGCCAATAGACGCCAGTCCTATCGCCAGCCCAAAAATCAGGGCGCTGCCGTTTTTCTTAAACCAGGCTTTTAAGGCTTGAACCTGTTCTTCTTCTGTCTGATGCAATTCCACTGTGTATCTCCGTTGCATGTATATATTTCGTTGGGCATTACTGTGTTCAACCCAACCTGCATTTGTTTTCGTTTACTGGTTCAGGAATACGATCCTGCTTTTATCTTTAACCCTGTATCTTTAGCCCGCTTTGCAAAAATGTCGTCAACGTTGATTGACTAACCGTCTGCTGTTCCATCTCGCCAGATAAATCCTTGATAGTTATTTCATCCCTGGCCAGTTCGTTTTCAGCAAGAATCAGAGCGAAGCGCGCGCCACTCCGGTCTGCCTTTTTCATCTGGCTTTTCATACCGCCACCGCCACAGTTCAGTAACAGGCGCAAATTCGGCAGGGCATCCCGACATTGCTCAGCCAGCTGCATTGCCTGGTTCTCAGCCACCTCACCCAGAGCAAGAAAGTAGGCATGTGGCGCATAGTCCTGCTGTTCAAACTGTGCTTCGTCAATCAGGGAAACCAGCCGCTCCATGCCCATCGCAAAACCCATGGCCGTGGTCGCTCGTCCGCCCAGCTGTTCCACCAGACCATCGAAGCGACCACCCGCACAGATGGTGCCCTGCGCACCCAGTTTATCCGTTACCCATTCAAATACGGTCTTTGAATAATAATCCAGGCCGCGCACCAGACGCGAATTAACCCGATAGCTAATACCGGCCGCATCCAGCAGGCTGCACAGTTTAACAAAATGTTCAGCCGATGCCTCGTCCAGATATGCGTTTAATTTCGGTGCGGCTTCGATCAGGGCCTGCATATCCGGATTCTTACTATCCAGAATGCGCAGGGGATTCGTTTCCAGACGACGCAGGCTGTCGCTATCCAACTGCTCCCGGTGCTCTTCGAAATAGGCCACAAGAATATCCCGGTAAGCCCGACGCGACTCGGCCGAACCCAGTGAGTTCAATTCCAGACTGACCGAATCCGCAATACCCAGCTGTTTCCACAGGCGCGCGGTCATCATGATCATCTCAGCATCAACATCAGGGCCGGGAAAACCGAAGGCTTCCACCCCCAGCTGGTAAAACTGGCGATAGCGCCCTTTCTGTGGCCGCTCATGGCGGAACATTGGCCCCATATACCACAGACGCCGGGTCTGGTTGTATAGCAGACCATGTTGCAGGCAGGCACGCACACAGGCAGCGGTGCCTTCCGGGCGCAGGCTCAAGCTGTCGCCATTACGATCTTCAAAGGTATACATTTCCTTTTCGACAATATCGGTGACCTCACCAATAGAACGTTTGAACAGCTCGGTTTTCTCGACAATCGGAAAGCGAATCTCAGCATAGCCATAAGCGGCCATCAGCTTGCGGAACTGTTCTTCGACAAATTGCCATTTTGGTGTTTCATCGGGCAGGATGTCATTCATGCCACGAATGGCCTGGATCAACTTGGACACGTTATTACCTGTTGTTCGAAAAGAGACTCAGTTTTTGCGGCTAGTGGGTGATTGGTACGGATTCATTCCCGCGCTGTTGCGGTTGAAGAGGTTTTCTTTTTCTCACCCACAACAAAGTAGGCAATATTTTCACGCTGGTATTCTGCCTGGTTAAACGGCTGTTCATTCCAGGATACGCTGACCCCCGGGGAATAACCCAACAGGATGGAATAACTCGGGCTGGAATCAAGTTCCAGTCGATTGCCTTTCTCAACCATGCGATAAACCAGGCGCTTGCCGCCTGCATCACGGATATCCGTCCAGGAATCCGTTTTATACTCCAGCAGTAAACGTGGCTTCGCATCAGCAGAAAGATCCCGATTTACCGATACTTTCTGATCAGTTTCTGCAGCAGCGGTATCTGCCTGTCCGGGTCTGGCGGGTGGAACTGGAATACTGCGTATTTGCTCAGCAACCTGAACCTCGGTTCCTGTCAGGGAAGTGATGGAATCCGCCTTCGCTGAATCATTACCGCTCAACAGGACAACGCCGGCAACAATCACTGTGACTAACAGCAGCAATCCCAGCACCACTGGCAATACCCGTCTCTTACGCTCTGTTTGAGCGGCAGGTTCATAACTAATCTGTTCGAAGTGACGCTCATTTTCTTCTTCAATATTTTTTAAATCACAGACGAACTCATCCAGAGGTAGTCCCAGAAATTTTACATAGGCGCGCATGTAGCCATACAGATAGGCGGAACCGGCAAAAACACTGTGATCATCATTCTCCAGCGCCAGAATAAAGCGTGTCTCAAAATACAGCTTCGCAGCCGCTTCCGAGGCTTCCAGTCCCATCGTTTCACGGGCAAGACGCAGGCGTTCACCTTTTGAGATCTCCGTTACATGTATATCCTCATCCCTGTTCTTTTTTTCTTTGCTCATCGGGAATCCTGTGATTCAAGCTGCTTCAACATCTGTGTTTCTTTCGAATCCGGATATTTACTTTTCAGGCGAATGGAATAATTAGCCACGCGTTCGGCATCCCCACGCCGGCGTTCAATCAAAATTGCCAGCCACAGGCTTTCCGCATTATGCGCACTATATTTCAGAACCTTGTTCAGATAAATCTGAGCCTGGTCATTCAGACCCTTGTCATAATTAATTTGCGCAAGACCCAGCAGGCTTTTGCGCGATTTGGGATTCAGCTTCAGGGCTTTAATAAAAAGACGCTCGGCCTGATGCATGTCCCCTTTGTCCTGTTCACACAGGGCCATATTCTCAAACAGGCGACCTCGGGACTGATACAGAGGATCATTGCTGACCATGTCAAAATATTTGTCCGCTTCCTCATAACGCTTCTGCTTGCACAGGAAAACCGCGTAGTTGTTTCGCACCGCTGCAACCCGTGATGAGAGGCTGGTATCCGGCATATTCTTCAACGCCGCCTGGAAATGCCGCTCTGCATCCTCGGGCCGATTGAGCTTGCCATATAAAACAGCAAGGTACTGGTGGGCGTCGGCGTTTTCAGGGTCCTGCTTAATCGCCTTTCGCAACTTGTGCAGTGCCCTTTCATTGCGCCCCTGTCGCATATAGGCCAGCCCCAGTTTGGCATTTTCTTCCGCCGCCTTTTTGAGATTGCTTTCACTAACTACCGGCCCCGAGACACAGCCTGCAAGCAGGCTGAAAAGCAAACCAAGAATAATCAAACGCATGCTTATACCACCCTTGTTATTGGCGCTTCTTTCAGATGTTTCCATTTTCGTTTACTGCGGTCAGTCACCTTGCCCGCGAGCTGGCCGCAGGCTGCGTCAATATCTTCCCCGCGGGTCTTGCGCGTAATGGTAATCAGACCCGCCTTAACCAGGATGTCCCGAAAACGATTGATCGCTTCCGTTTTTGAGACCTGATAACCGCTGCCCGGAAACGGATTAAAAGGGATTAAATTAACCTTGGAGGGAATACCTTTTAACAGTTTCGCCAACGCTCGCGCCTCTGCCGGACTATCATTGACGCCATCGAGCATGACATATTCAAACGTCACCTTGCGTTTTGTTTCACCCTCTATATAACGCAGGCAGGCGGCCAGCAATTCCCTGATTGGGTATTTTCGGTTTATCGGCACCAGTTGATCCCGCAGGGCATCGTCTGGCGCGTGCAGGGACACCGCCAGGCTAACATCGCTTACCACTTTCAACCTGTCCAGCGCCGGCACCACCCCGGAAGTACTCAGGGTCACCCGGCGTTTCGACAGGCCGTAGGCATTGTCCTCAATCATCAGGTTCATGGCCGTGACCACATTATCAAAATTCAGCAGCGGCTCACCCATGCCCATCATCACCACATTGCTGATCACCCGCTGTTCACGGGGCAGACATTGCAGGGCCTGATTGGCGCGCCAGACCTGGCCGATGATTTCAGCAGCGGAAAGATTGCGGTTAAACCCCTGCTGCGCGGTTGAGCAGAAGCTGCAATCAAGCGCACAGCCTACCTGCGAAGACACACACAGGGTGCCGCGTCCATCCTCGGGGATATAGACCGTCTCCACACAGTTACCATTGCCCACCTGCAACAGCCATTTCACCACACCGTCACTGGCGCGCTGTTCGCTGGCAATTTCCGGCGCTCGAATTTCAGCCAGCCGCCCGAGCTTCTCTCGCAGCGCCTTGCTCAGATTGCTCATGGCCTCGAAGTCATCCACGCCAAACTGGTAGATCCATTTCATCAGCTGGGTGGCGCGAAACGGTTTTTCACCCTGTTCTGCAAACCAGCTTTGCAGGGCGGGCAGATCGAAGTCCAGCAGGTTTGTTTTTTCGTGCGTCGTCAACATTTAATCCCAGCTTTGTCTGGCCTTCGGTGTGATAGAAAACAGGCGGCAAAACACGGGCTTAGCGTGCGTCGAAACCAAAGGAGGATTCTATCCTGTGTCGGGTTTTCAGGCAATGTGTTGCACGGCTAGCAATCACTTATTCCTGCCTCCAGCCATTGGCGAATATCGCCCCCTAATATCCCTCCCTGGATAAAAAAGGCGTGAAAATGGGGTTGATACTCGGGCCTAAGCGGCTTAGAATAGCGGAATTCAATTTAGACTCATTATAAATTACAGGAGCATTCTATGGGTGTATTAGTCGGTCGTGAAGCCCCGGATTTCACCGCTGCCGCCGTACTGGGCAATGGCGAAATTGTCGAGGACTACAATTTCAAAAAGGAAACCAGCGGCAAATATGCAGTGGTTTTCTTCTATCCCCTTGATTTTACATTTGTTTGCCCATCCGAGCTGATTGCATTTGATCACCGCCTGGAAGAATTCAGCAAGCGTGGCGTCGAGGTAATCGGTGTTTCCATCGATTCCCAGTTCACCCACAATGCCTGGCGCAACACGCCCATTAACGAAGGTGGTATCGGCCCGGTCAAATATCCTCTGATTGCAGACATCAACCACGCCATCTGCCAGGCCTATGATGTTGAACATCCTGATGCCAGTGTCGCTTTCCGTGGCTCTTTCCTGATCGACAAGCAGGGCATGGTACGCCACCAGGTCGTCAACGATCTGCCTCTGGGCCGCAATATCGATGAAATGCTGCGCATGATCGACGCCCTGCAGTTCACCGAAGAACACGGCGAAGTTTGCCCCGCCGGCTGGAAAGAAGGCGACAAGGGCATGCAGGCCACACCGGATGGTGTCGCCAGCTACCTGGCTGAGGAAGCCGACAAGCTCTAATCGGCTCTCACCCGCCAACAAAAAAGCCCGCTTTCACGCGGGCTTTTTTTGTGGTTCGTAAATAAACGCAGAGGACGCGGAGGCGCAAAGACGCAGAGAAAATATTATTAGTTCTCGTAGGATGTGCTGAGGGACGAAGCGCATCATTCGCAGTTACTCAATAGTGCGACTTTCACCCTACGAGCGCCATGAGCCGCACATGTTCGCCTGAAGGCGAACCTACTTATAAAAAACTCTGCGTCTTTGCGCCTCCGCGTCCTCTGCGTTAAATAACCCAAGCTCAATCTTTCTCATCAAGCCAGGCCATTTGAATGGCTTCGAGAATACGCTCGCTGGATTTTTCCGGATCGTCATCAAAATCGTCCAGTTGGCAGATCCAGTCATGCAGATCGGTGAAGCGCACATACTGGGGATCAACATCCGGATGCTGTTCATCCAGCTCAATCGCGATATCCAGCGTGTCAGTCCATTTCAATGACATCGTCGCCCCCCCGGTTTAATGATTCTCTGAAACCATATTGATGGTGTATTTCGGAATTTCGATAACCAGGTCGGTATCGCCAACCTGCGCCTGACAACTCAGGCGCGAGTCCGGCTCCAGCCCCCAGGCCTTGTCCAGCAAATCATCTTCTTCTTCGCTGGACTCCTGTAGCGCATCAAATCCTTCACGGATATAAACATGGCAGGTGGTACAGGCGCAGGATTTTTCGCAGGCATGCTCGATTTCAATGCCGTTTTGTAAAGCCGCATCGCAAATCGTGGTTCCCGGCTCTGCATCAAACACAGCGCCCTCGGGGCAGAGTTCTTCGTGAGGTAAAAATATCAGTTTGGTCATAATTTTCAGTCTTGATGAAACGTCATCTAATAAACCACCCCAGCGCACGCGGGCGGGCTATTAATTGCAGGTTGGGTAGAGCGAAGCGAAACCCAACAAATAAGCATGCCGACGGGTTTCACTTCGCTCTACCCATCCTACAATGACTCGCTGCAAGCAGCGGGAAATTAGTTCTACAGCAATGAATTAGTCAAACTCTTCTACTTTGTGCCCGGATAATGCCTTTTTGATACTGCCATTCATACGCCGGGCGACAAATTCGGCTGAGGCTCGGTCCAGCTCGGTCATGGCCTGCTTGATGGCCGCGGCATCACTGTCATCACGGGCAAGTTGCAGGCGGCTGGCCGCTGCGTCGATCGCCTCGCGCTCGGCTTTATCCAGGAGTGCGCCGTCCTGCGCCAGCGCTGCCGCCAGCGCTTCCAGTACACGTTCAGCTTCCACCTGCTGTTCACGCAACCTGCGTGCGGCGACATCATCCGCCGCATGCTCCATGGAGTCACGCAGCATGGTTTCGATTTCCGTATCAGTCAACCCATAAGAAGGTTTGACTTCAATACCACTTTCCACACCGGTGGTTTCTTCTTTCGCCGTGACCGACAACAGGCCATCGGCATCGACCTGGAACGTTATCCGGATACGCGCAGCGCCCGCCACCATCGGTGGAATGCCGTGTAAAGTAAACCGTCCCAGTGAGCGGCAATCACTGACCAGTTCCCGCTCGCCCTGAAGAACATGGATGGACATGGCCGTCTGCCCATCTTTGAAAGTAGTGAAATCCTGCGCCCGCGCCACCGGAATAGTGGTATTGCGAGGAATGACTTTTTCCACCAGCGCGCCCATGGTCTCCAGTCCCAGCGACAGGGGAATCACATCCAGCAGCAGCATGTCGCTGTCCGGTTTGTTACCCGCCAGAATATCGGCCTGAATCGCCGCGCCGATGGCGACCACCGTATCAGGATCGATATCCGTCAGCGGCTCACGGCCGAAAAATTCGGCTACCTTTTCACGTACCAGCGGTACGCGGGTGGAGCCACCGACCATGACCACGGCCTGAATCTGTTCAGCATCAACAACGGCATCGCGCAGGGCTCGGCGACAGGGAAGAATGGATTTTTGTACCAGTGGCGCCATCAGCTTGTTGAACTGATCACGTGTAATCGTTCCCTGCCAGTGCTCGCCATTTTCCAGTTCGATATTCAGCTCGGCCTGCTTGGCCTGGGTCAGGGTTTCTTTGGCTGCACAGGCATCGCGCATCAGACGGCGTAACTGGGCGTGATCAGCATCATCGCTAATCTCGGCCTGTTGCATAATCCACTGCGCCAGAACCCGATCAAAATCATCGCCGCCCAGGGCGCTGTCACCGCCGGTGGCCAGCACTTCAAACACACCCTTGTGCAGGCGCAGAATGGAAATATCGAAAGTACCGCCGCCCAGATCATAGACTGCAATGACGCCTTCGCCCCCCTTGTCCAGACCGTAGGCGACAGCCGCGGCAGTCGGTTCATTGAGCAGGCGCAGAACGTTGAGTCCCGCCAGTTTGCCTGCATCACGAGTAGCCTGACGCTGGGCATCATCAAAATAGGCCGGTACGGTAATCACGACACCGGTCAACTCACCGCCGAGAGATTCTTCAGCGCGCTGTTTCAATGCGCGCAGGATATCACTGGATATTTCAAGCGGGCTTTTGTCTCCCGCCACAGTGCGAATACGGGGTACGGCGGAATCGGTATTTACGAATTCATACGGCAGGCGATCCCCAAGATGACGAATGTCTTCCAGACCCCGGCCCATAAAACGTTTAACCGAGGCAATCACATTCAGGGGATCTTTCGCGGCAAACTGCTTCGCTTCGTAACCGACGCTGTGGCCGTCTTTTCCATAGTGCACGACTGAAGGCAGCAGGTGACGCCCTTCGGCATCCGGCAGGGTTTCCGCCTGGCTGCTGCGCACCGTGGCAACCAGGGAATTGGTCGTGCCCAGATCGATACCGGCCGCCAGACGATGCTGGTGTGGCGCCGTGCTTTGTCCGGGTTCGCTGATTTGCAAGAGGGCCATTATCGGTGTCCATATTTCATAGGTTAAAATAGCGCCTATCCATAAGTATGGATATTAAACGCAGAGACCGCAGAGGCGCAAAGACGCAGAGAAAGCAAAAATAATATTTTATTTTTTGCATCTTTGCGTTTAATCAAATTTTTATTCACCAGCAAAATCAAAAGTTCGCCAGCAGATCCTCTTCGCGCTCTTCGGCTTCCTGTTGCAGGCGGTTCAGAAAACGGATTTTCTGCACTGTCTGTTTGGCCGCCTGCAGATTTTCCGAAGTTTCATCGGCGAACAACGATTTTAGCTCTGCGTACATCGCCTGCCTGTATTGTTCAAGTTTAACCAGAAACCGGGAAATATTTTCCAGCGGATCACCCGCCTGCGCAATGGCTTCCAGTTCTTCACGCAATTCCATCTGTTGCATTAAAAAAGCGCCGTCAAAATGCGTATCTTTTTCATCGTCGAAGTCGATGCCTTTTAATTCCAGCAGGTAACGGGCGCGGCGTGGAATATCCCGCAGGGTATGAAAGGCTTCGTTCAGATAGGCAGTCTGCTGCACCGAGATGCGCCGTTCCTGATCACTGGCGCTGGCATAGCGATCCGGATGCAGGCTGCGTTGCAAATCCCGATAACGGCTTTCCAGTTCATTCAGATCGACACTAAATGAAACCGGCAAATCAAACAGTGAAAAATAATTCTGGCTCAGGACGTCACTCATATTTCATCCTGACCATGTAGATAGCGCCCATCCATAAACACGGATAATTAACGCGGAGAACGCAGAGACGCAAAGACGCAAAGAAAAAAATTATTAACAATCAAAACCATATAATCTCTACGTTTAATACAAACCTGTATAGATGGACATTAGATAGTAAAACTTTCACCACAGCCGCATTGGTCCTTGACATTAGGGTTGTTGAACTTGAAACCTTCATTCAGGCCTTCCTTGCCATAATCCAGTTCGGTACCGTCAATATACAACAGGCTTTTCGGATCAACGATAATTTTTACACCGTGAGATTCAAATACCTGATCCTGATCATCAATCTCGTCAACAAATTCCAGCACATAGGCCATGCCGGAACAGCCCGAGGTCTTGACCCCCAGTCGCAGACCAACGCCGGAGCCCCGACTTTCAAGAAAAGCCTGCACCCGTTCGGCGGCGCTATCCGTCATCGTGATCCCCATGCTCAACGACTCCTTAATTTTTTTTGCCTTTGTAATCTTCAATCGCGGCCTTGATAGCATCTTCGGCCAGCACAGAACAGTGAATCTTGACCGGTGGCAGTTCCAGTTCTTCGGCAATTTCCGAGTTCTTGATCTGCGCAGCTTCTTCCAGCGACTTCCCCTTAACCCATTCGGTCAGCAGGGAGCTGGAGGCAATTGCCGAACCACAACCATAGGTTTTGAACTTGGCGTCTTCAATCACACCTTCATCATTGACCTTGATCTGCAGGCGCATTACATCGCCACAGGCCGGCGCGCCGACCATCCCGGTGCCAACATTGCTATCAGCCTTGTCCATATTGCCAACATTGCGGGGATTTTCGTAATGGTCGATAACTTTATCACTGTAAGCCATGTTTATTTACCTTAATTGAAAAATTTCAGGAACCGTGGAATTTCTAATGCCTAATGCGCCGCCCACTCGATTGAATTCAGATCAATGCCATCCTTGAACATTTCCCAAAGTGGCGACAGGTCACGCAGTTTGTCGATGTTGGCCCTGATTTTTTCAATCGCAAAATCAATTTCTTCTTCCGTAGTGAAACGGCCCATAGAAAAACGCAGGGAACTGTGCGCCAGCTCATCGTTGCGTCCCAGCGCACGCAATACATAGGAAGGTTCCAGACTGGACGAAGTGCAGGCGGAACCAGATGATACCGCCAGATCTTTTAGCGCCATAATCAGTGATTCGCCTTCAACAAAGTTAAAGCTGATATTGAGGTTATGCGGAACACGGTGTTCCATGTCGCCATTGATATAGACTTCTTCAATGTCCTTGATGCCATCCAGCAGGCGATCGCGCAACATGCGAATGCGCTCGTTATCCGCCGCCATTTCCTCACCGGCCAGTCGAAAGGCTTCGCCCATGCCAACAATCTGGTGCGTTGCCAGGGTACCGGAACGCATACCACGTTCATGCCCACCGCCGTGCATCTGTGCTTCCAGACGAATGCGAGGTTTGCGCCGCACATACAGAGCGCCAATGCCCTTGGGGCCGTAGATCTTGTGCGCGGAGAAGGACATGAGATCAACTTTCATATTCTTCAGGTCGATCAGCGCCTTGCCGGCACTCTGCGCGGCATCCACATGAAAAATAATTTTATGCCCACGGGTCAGTTCACCAATCGCCTTGATATCCTGAATCACACCGATTTCATTGTTCACATGCATAATCGAAACAAGAATGGTGTCATCACGAAAATGGGCTTTGAGCTTGTCCAGATCGATCAGACCGCTGGGCTCTGGATCCATGTAGGTGACTTCAAAGCCTTCGCGTTCCAGCTGCCGACAGCTATCAAGCACCGCCTTGTGCTCAGTCTTGCAGGTGATGATGTGTTTGCCTTTTTTCTGGTAGAAATGCGCCACGCCCTTGATCGCAAGATTATCTGATTCAGTGGCGCCTGAAGTCCAGACTATTTCTCGGGGATCGGCGTTGACCAAAGCGGCGACATCCTTGCGCGCCTGTTCAACGGCAGCATCAGCATCCCAGCCAAACTGGTGTGAACGTGAAGCAGGGTTTCCGAATACGCCATCAGCCGTCAGACAACTGCACATTTTTTCCGCCACACGCGGATCGACCGGGGTCGTCGCAGAATAGTCAAAATAAATCGGTGTTTTCATCCAGACAAGCTCTCCAGAACAATAACAATATTAAGGCCATTCCCTGCGATTGTGTACTACCCCCGATCAACCCTGATCGGGGGTATCTACCGCAACTATTCAGGCGCTGGTTGAAACGGGGACTTCCACCGTTGTTTTGATGTTGCTGCCGCCGTTGCCGTCTTTATGATCCTGCTCCTGCCGTGCAGCCACGTCCTGCACGCCCTGATTTTCGACCAGCTGGCCGAGGCTGATGCCCATCAGGAAACTGTGAATCTGGCGGCTAAGATCGGTCCACAACTCGTGGGTCAGGCATTGATGATCATCCTGGCAATTGGACAGGCCGCCACAGCGGGTGGTCTCGACTTTCTCATCTACCGCAGTAATGACATCGGCTACCGGAATCTCGTGAGCGTTACGACTGAGGCGATAACCACCACCCGGTCCACGGGTGCTATCTACCAGCCCCTGCTTACGCAGACGGGAAAACAGCTGCTCGAGGTAGGAGAGGGAAATCCCCTGACGTTGGGAAATATCTGACAGAGTGATCGGCCCTTCTTTATAATGAAGCGCTAAATCAAGCATGGCAGTTACCGCATATCGACCTTTAGTTGTCAGCCTCATTGTCTTTTCCTGTATAAATTTAGTAAACTCTTAAGTACTCGAGGTTGAACTATAACAAGACCAAGTATTTTAGTCAAGTATTCTCGCGTATTTATTCACCACTGCAGAACCTTCTCCCTGATTATTTCTTATCTTCGGAGGCGTCGTTAGCGTCCGGCGTATCCTTCGCTACCGGGTTGATCTCGCAGGCGCCCAGATCGGGCAACTCCAGATCCTCGGGAGACATATCCATGCATTTTAAACGCTTGCACATTTTCTGCATCTGCCCATCCATGGCATGAATATGATCCAGCATGCAGTCAATCGCATTCGCCACCGGATCCGGCATATCATCGCGGGTGCCGTAAGCGTCAAAGCCTATCTTCTTTGCAAAGGCATGACGCTTATCGTCCTTACTGGCGCGATCTGATTTGGGCATAACAATGCGCCCCGGAATACCCACCACCGTTGCCCCCTCAGGCACATTCTTCATGACCACGGCATTGGACCCCACGCGTGCGCCATTGCCCAGTTTGATCGGTCCCAGCACCTTGGCGCCGGCGCCCACCACGACATCATTGCCCAGAGTGGGGTGGCGTTTGCCCTTGTCCCAGCTGGTGCCACCCAGGGTCACGCCGTGATACAGGGTGCAGTCGTCGCC
>JASBTR010000089.1 GCA_030148325.1 Gammaproteobacteria bacterium | reverse complement strand
ATTGTCTGATTTTGGCTAATTTTAGCCCTGCCTGCGTTATTTTTTACTATCAATGGAGTGCATTGATACGTAAAAAATGCCTTGTCAGGACTAAAATTTCCTCAAAATCAGCCTAACATCTGAAAGATCAACAGACCCTGGGATAGTTCCCATCCACAAACGCCTGTATTAAACGCAAAGACGCAGAGCCGCAAAGAATAAAATGTTATTAACAATCAAAATTATACCATCTCTGCGTCTTCGCGCCTTTGCGTTCTCTGCGTTAATTATTTATGTTTATGAATGGGTGCCAATATAGAATTATACGGTATTGTTCGTCTGTTTTGTTTTTCCGATTTTTAAGTGAAATATATGTTTTTCAAATACCATGTCTTTTTCTGTTGTAATCAACGCGAAGCAGGTGAAGCCTGTTGCGCTAATCTGGGCGCGCAGAAAATGCGGGACTATGCCAAGCAACGCATCAAGGCGCTGGGGCTTGCCGGTGAGGGTGGTGCGCGCATCAACAGCGCCGGCTGCCTGGGACGCTGTGAAAAGGGGCCGGTGGTCGTCGTTTATCCGCAGGGTGTCTGGTACACCTGGATCGATGAGGAAGATATTGATGAGATCATTGAGCAGCACCTGCAGCAGGGGCAGATTGTCGAACGCCTGCGAGTGTAATTAGCGCTTAAATATGGATAATTAACGCAGAGAACGCAGAGAACGCAGAGGCGCAGAGATTGTATAGTTTTGATATAACTACTCACCTCGCAGATTGCAGGACCGTAGCTGATTCGTCATTCCGGCTAAATGTATGCCGGAATGACGAGTATCTGGGGAGTGAGTAGTTACGTTTTGATTATTAATCTCTACGGGTTTAATTCCCCACAGCTTGCTGTGATTAATATTAACCGCCAAGACGCAAAGGACGCCAAGTTTTAGCCGAACAATTCCTGGCGTCCTTTGCGTCTTGGCGGTTCAGGTTGTTCCTTTGACTAATACCCCGTAGCTTGCTGCGGGGTTGTTTATTCACTTTTTTCTTTGCGTCTTTGCGTCTTTGCGCCTCTGCGTTCTCCGCGTTTAATACCAATCTTTAGAACGAACACATAAGTAAATATGCCTGATAATACCGAAATACTGATCCCCGGCCCGGCCGGCGATCTTGAACTGCGAGTCGAATCGCCGGACGGGGAGGGGCCGGCTCCCGTGGCCGTGATCTGTCATCCGCACCCGGTCTATGGCGGCACCATGAGCAACAAGGTTGTGCACATACTGGCGGCGGGTTTTCGTGAGCTGGGTGCACACACTGTGCGCTTCAATTTTCGCGGCGTAGGGCGCTCTGCCGGGGAATTCGACAACGGTATTGGCGAAACTGATGATTTGCTCGCGGTTGTGGCATGGGCGCAGACGCGTTTCCCCGGTTCACCCCTGTGGCTGGCCGGTTTTTCCTTTGGCGCCTGGATTGCGCTGAAAGCGGCGGCGCAATTGCAGCCCGAAAGGCTGCTGCTGGTAGCGCCACCGGTGGATATGTACGATTTTGGCCTCATACCCGAGGTGAGCGTGCCCTGGATGGTGATTCAGGGGGGAGAAGACGAGGTCGTATCGGCCGAGGCGGTGAGTAAATGGGTGGCGCAGCGCCAACCGGCGCCCAGATTCGTGTTGCTGGATTCAGCCGGGCACTTTTTCCACGGTCAGCTAAATGTTCTGAAAGAGAACATGAAAACGGAATTTCAGGCCCTCTAACTATTTCGTTCACAGTAACTTACTCACCCGGAAATTGCCGTTTGCAGGGTCGGATTTATCTCACCACAGCGCCAGAAAAGCAGGTTTGTGCTTAGTTTTAATCTCTATGGGGTTTTAATCTCTATGGGTTAATTCCCCGCTGCTTGCAGCAAAAGCCGGTAGGAGCGAGCTCGGAAAACAGGTAGGAGCGGGCTTGCCCGCGAATAGTTTGAGGTTCAGGCAACCGCTTTCGCGAGCAAGCTCGCTCCTACAATTTAATACCCCGTCCGTCCGCTTGCAGCGGGGTTGTTTAACGCGGCTGGCGGGTTGAAACCCGCCCTGCAACTGAAAATCTGAAGGGCGAGCCATCACCTTTTCACAAATATTTATTTTTTATTTCTATTTATATTCAATAACTTAAGGGTTTATATGGCTGTGCGCGTGATATTGATCACATTTATTGTTGACAGAATATAATTAATTTCTTATATTAATACTCACTGATTTATTGTTTTTGACTCCTCCATCCTCCATATGGTGGTTATTTTAAAGCGCGGTTACCCCCTTTACCGCGCTATTTTTTTGCCTGAAATTTGTGATTAGCCAGGTCTGCCCCGAATGGCGCTTACCTGGGCATCGAAACAGGATTTGGGCCAAATATTGAAGATCTCACTGTGTAGGATGCTGCTGAGGAACGAAGCGCATCAAAATACTCGATCGATGCGCTTCGTTCCTCAGCACATCCTACGAGAGCTTTGTGTTAAATATTTAGAGATGGATAAACCCGGAACCTGAGAAATAAAGCAATCTTGTCTCTTTTCCCTTGTATCTTGGCCCTGTTTTCAGTACCATTCCGCCTCTTTTTGAACGCGATTTATCTTGAAGGCGCAACGAGCATGAAAACCTTTAGTGCAAAGCCAGAAACCGTCAAGCGTGACTGGTATGTGATCGATGCCGAGAACAAAGTTCTTGGACGTCTGTCGACCGAAATTGCCCGCCGTTTGCGCGGCAAACACAAGCCCGAATACACCCCTCACGTGGACACTGGCGACTATATTGTTGTCATCAATGCGGACAAGGTTGCTGTCACCGGCAACAAGGAAACGGACAAAAATTATTACCGGCACACCGGTTATCCGGGGGGGCTGAAGACCATATCGCTGGAGAAACAGCGGGCCGAGCATCCGGAACGCATTATCGAAGCGGCGGTGAAAGGCATGTTGCCAAAAAACAGCCTCGGGCGCGCAATGTATCGCAAGCTCAAGGTTTATGCCGGATCTGAACATCAGCATACTGCCCAGCAACCCAAACTGCTGGAAATCTAAGGAATCGACATGGCAGAAACATATTACAGTACAGGCCGCCGCAAGAGTTCCGCCGCACGCGTATATATTAGTGCAGGCAGCGGCAATATCGTCGTTAACAACCGTCCGCTGGATCAGTATTTCGGTCGCGAAACCAACCGCATGCTGGTTCGTCAGCCCCTGCAGGTTGCCGAAATGCTGGAGAACTTCGATATCAAGGTTTTCGTCAAAGGCGGCGGCAACAACGGCCAGGCCGGCGCGATTCGCCACGGCATCACCCGCGCCCTGATTCGCTACAACGAAGAACTGCGCAGCCCGCTGCGTAAAGCCGGCTATGTGACCCGCGACGCACGTGAAGTCGAACGCAAGAAAGTTGGTCTGCATAAGGCGCGCAAGCGGCCTCAGTACTCTAAACGCTAAAGCGTTTCGAACAGGGCCGAGTGACGAGGGACGAGTTGCGAGGTTGAAAATCAAACTCAGGGAGGGGGTTGATGGAATCGCTGGAAAATCTGGATGTCTGGAAGCGCGCCTGTCGGCTATCTGTTGATTTGTATAAATTAATGGGTAATAGCCGAGAATATGGTTTCCGAGATCAAATTACGCGTGCAGCTCTTTCCGTAGCATCAAACATCGCTGAAGGTTATGAAAGGGAAACAGATCGAACTCGGATTCAGTTTCTTAAAATTGCCAAGGGTTCCTGTGGCGAGCTATGGACCCAGTTAATGATTGGTCGGGCTGCCGGCTTTATTGATTCGGAACCGGCTAAAAAATTTGAGGGCGAAGCCAGAGAAATATCCAGAATGATCTGGGGGCTGATACGATACTATGAGGAAAAAGACAGCGGCCAGATGAAAAAAGACCTCGCCACTCGTCCCTCGTAACTCGTCACTGATTTTATTGGGGAATCGTCTAACGGCAGGACAGCGGACTCTGACTCCGCTAATCAAGGTTCGAATCCTTGTTCCCCAGCCAAATAAAACAAAGGCTAGATGGTAAGTAACCACTAGCCTTCTTTTCTGTGAGTCTCTGCTTTTCAACAAAAACTGATCAGGAATCGGAGGCGAGGTTCCCTGACTGATCGGGGATTCGGAACTTTTATTTAGTGCTTCCTGCACCATCTCGGCCTTGAGCCGTTCCTCCGCATACATCTTTTTCAGACGCCGGTTCTCATCCTCCAGCTCTTTCATTTGTTTCATCATCGAGACATCCATCCTGCCATACTTGCACGCTATTTGTAGAATGTGGCGTTGCTCATGCTGTGTTCCCGACACAATGTAGGGATCGGCGTTCCCGCTTCGGCCTGTTTCAAAATCGCCAGGATCTGACAGTCGCCATATCGTGATTTTTTTCATGCAGAATTTCCTTCGCCTAAATAAAAGTTCCGAATCCCCGATCAGTTGTTTGAAAATACAGTGTTGCAGGTACGCCTTCAGGCGTACATGTACGGCTCATGGTGCCCTAGACGCCCTGCCGCAATTCGAGGAAGACAGAGTGCTTTCCCGCGATACCTTCAAGCACTGGCTCAAGGTGTATATGGATGGCGAGATGCTGCCCGCCGCCACCTTCAAGCTGCTGCAGAAGCACCTGGGCGAACATGATGAGGAAGCCGAAGTCTGCATGGTTCGCGGCAAACCTGAACCCAATCCCGATCTGCGCGACCATGAGAATGTCCCCCTGGGGGAAGACATTCATGAATACTTCGAGCGTGAAGTCCTGCCCCATGTGCCCGATGCCTGGATCGATGAATCGAAGAAAGACGAGAAGGATGGTCAGGTGGGTATTGTCGGTTACGAGATTCCCTTCAATCGGCACTTCTACAAATATGCGCCGCCACGCCCGCTGGAAGAGATCGACACAGACCTGGATAAGGTCAGCCGGGAGATTATGACGCTGTTACAGGAAATTCATGCCTGAATATTTTAATAAACGCTTATTATTCTCTTGCAAGACATTGATAAATAAGGGTAATTCACCCAAAAATAAAATAAGCTCAGTTGATTGAGCTTATTTTAAATAAGCGGTAAGATGTTTTTCCCAGTAAACCCGCAAAGCCAACCCGGCAGGAGCGCAAAGCCAGCACATGCTACAGGTCTCTGAAAAAGAAATCGAAGCGCGCCTGCGTCTGGACAACCCCTGGTGGGGCGCCGAGCCTGTCACGCAGTATTCGGAATTGCCCCGGCGCGCCTACCTCAAGCCGTTCAGCGACCTGATCCACGACCATAGCGTCAACCGGGCAATCGTGCTGCTCGGCCCTCGCCGCGTCGGCAAAACCGTCATGGTGCATCATGCGATTCATCAACTCATGGAAGAAGGTGTGGCCGCCGGCAGGATTCTGTATCTTTCTCTCGACACGCCCGTCTATACCGGTTTAAGCCTTGAGAAAATTGTGCTGTTTCATGAACAACAGCAGAACCTGAAAGCAGGGGAACTGCGCTATGTCTTTTTTGACGAGATTCAATATCTCAAGGACTGGGAGCGCCACCTCAAATCACTGGTTGATACCTATCCGGGTTACCGTTTTGTGGCCACCGGCTCCGCGGCGGCGGCGCTGCGCCTGAAGAGCCAGGAGTCAGGCGCGGGCAGGTTTACCGACTTCATGTTGCCGCCGCTGACCTTCAGCGAGTACATCTATTTCATCGACAGGGAAACAGCACTGATCGAAGCCGACCCCGGCAGCGAACGGGGTTACCGCGCCACCTCGGGCGAGGCGCTGCGCGAACTCAATGACGAATTCATCAATTACCTCAACTACGGCGGTTACCCCGAAGCGGTGTTTACCGAGCGTGTCCGTCAGGACCCCGCGCGCTTTATCAAAAGCGACGTTATCGACAAGGTGCTGTTGCGCGACCTGCCCAGCCTTTACGGCATCAGTGACATCCAGGAGCTCAACAGCCTTTTCGCCACCCTGGCCTACAACACCGCAAACGAAGTGGAAATCGGCAAGCTCTCGCAAAACTCCGGCGTGGTGGCCAACACCCTGTCGCGCTATCTCGAATACCTCGAGGCGGCTTTTCTCGTGCGCCGCATCCGCCGCGTCGATGAAAACGCCCGGCAGTTCAAGCGCGCCCGTGGCTTCAAGGTTTATCTTACCAATCCTTCCATTCGCACCGCCCTGTTCGGCCCCATCGATGCCGAGCACCCGGCGGTAGGCGCCATGGCCGAAACCGCTGTGTACAGCCAGTGGCTGCACGCCACCAGCTTTCTCGAACGCCTGTACTACGCGCGCTGGAAAAAAGGCCTGGAAGTCGATGTGGTCGGCCTGGCGCCGGGTTTGCGCAAGGCGGAATGGGTGGTCGAAGTAAAATGGACTGACCGTTTCTATGAACGTCCATCGGAACTCAAGGGCGTGCTCGCCTTTGCGGAGCGCAATACGCTCTCCCGACCGGCCGTTATTACAACCCGGACATGCAGCGGCGTCAAAAAGGTGAACGGCATCGAGCTGGAATTTATCCCGACCAGTATTCACTGTTACACCATCGGGCGTAATGTATTGCAGCGTTGGCAGATTTAGCGGGAATAAAAATGATCAAGGTTAATATAAAAGAAGAACGGTTTGCTCATATTGCAGAAAAAATCTTGAATTTCTACCCGTATGGTTCGATACTGTGCGCCAACACACCCGCCAGGGCCTGTGCCGACTCCGGTTGGTACGCTCAAATCGCGCGGGTTTTTTATTGCCCGCAATAAATCCCGGGTTGGACATGAACACGTTTAACAGGCCATCACTTGCGATCGAGCAGCCCGGTCGGGAAAGAAGAATGTTTGTGATTATGCCGATGCCTGCTCACCTGAACCGGCTATCTGAGGTGCATGCCTGATGGGTAAATACAGGCCTTATGCCGAATACCGTGAGGGATGCAATGAGATACTGTCACGAGTTCCTGCGCACTGGCTCACTGGTCAGATCAAATATGCTCACAGTATTGTGCTTGGTAAAATGTTGCAAAGCGAAGCCAAATCTCCTGCAGACAAACTGTTACCTTAAGGAAATGTCAGCTGAAATCCTAAGGGATGCTACTGAGGCTTACAAGTTACCGAGAGCACCCGGCGATAAGGAGCATTTGCGAGTGACGGACCAGTTGGCCAGATCAAAGAGTCCTCAGAAGTTATACGGTGTGCCGGTTGGCAAGATGTTTTACGAGGGCGCAAAGCGATTGCTCGAAAGCCCTGTGAGCATATTGCCTGTTAGACCGTCAGATGATAATCGAATCGCCATCGAGGCATATCCTGCCCTGGTTGTCCGTCGCTGGATTGGTAATCAGAGTTATAAATCTGATACTAAATAACTGTTCCAAATACCAGAACACTTTCGAGTTTCCACGTTCGTGGTGAGCTTGTCGAACCATGAACGTGGAAACACTGTACATAAAGTGCTTGATATGTTGTCCTTCGACAAGCTCAGGACGAACGGTTATATAA
>JASBTR010000088.1 GCA_030148325.1 Gammaproteobacteria bacterium | reverse complement strand
GCAATTACCGTTCATCCTGAGCCTGTCGAAGGACAAGCAGATTAAACACTCTATTCACAGTATTTCCACGCTCATGGTTCGACAAGCTCACCACGAACGTGGAAATTCACAAGTGATCTGGTATTTGGAACAGCTATTTAGTGGCTAGTGGCTAGTGGCTAGTGGCTAAATTCTACAGGCTATTTTCCAAACCGCTGATCCCAGCGCTTGAACCGTTTTCTGCAATAGGCATCCAGCTCTTTATAGCTACGGAAATAAAACTCGAAACTTTTTTCCGCCGGTTCGTCAAACTCGCAGTAATCATTGCTGTAATCACGACACAGCTGTGGCCGGGTTGCATAAATTCCGCAGCGTCCGTCGTCCTGTAGAAATTGACACAGACTCATTACCAGCAGAAACCAGCCATCTTCGTCCTTGTAGGCCTGCACATTTTTGTGCGCAAGTTGCCAGACAAGGTGATCAAAATCAGCAACGGAGCGCGGAGTATCAATCGACTGAGTAATATAATTACAGCATTTGTCCCCGGGACAACGGCTACACTTGTCTAATGCTGTTGATATAACAGGCTTAATCGATTTTACGGGTGACATTTGTTACGCTCGGTACGATAATCAGCTATAAGATTATACCAGCCCTTCTGGCTCAGGACAGCGGAAATATGCCAAACACCAGTCCCATCTTTTCTGCAAAATCATCGCTCAAAAGCAATCCGGAATTCGGTCAGGCCATTGTCCGCATGCTGATCTGGGTTACAGTAACAACTCTGGTTTTTGTCGGCGCCTATACTGATTACTACCCCAAAAATTACCTGGGCTATTCGCTGTTTACCAGCACCTTTCTCGCGGTTAGCCTTTTTATTATTTACTCTATCGTCAAAACGCCGCGCTCTCGCTGGCGTGTCTATGCCACCATTCCCTTCGATGTCGCCTCGATCAGCGCAGTTATGCTGCTAACTGAAAGTGGGCCATTCGGTCCCTGGTTCCTGTTTTTCCCCTGGTTATATATTGGCTATGGTGTTCGCTATGGGCGGGTTGAACTTTTTTCTACCGCTATCGTCAGTTTTTTTGCTTTCATTTTCATCGTTTTCTATACCGGCCATTGGCACGATCACACTATCGACACCATCACCTATTCCATATTTATGCTAACCCTGCCCTTTTATCTCAACACCATGATCGGCCGGATCAAGAAAGCACAGGAAGAAGCCGATTACGCCAACCAGGCCAAGAGTGAATTTCTCGCCACCATGAGTCACGAAATCCGCACCCCCATGACCGGCATTCTGGGAATGACGGAATTACTGGAAGGAACAAAACTGGATGAACCTCAGAAAGACTATGTGGAAGGGCTGAAAGAATCGTCCATGACCATGCACTCACTGATCAACGATGTGCTGGATATGTCAAAAATAGAAGCGGGCAAATACCAGCTTGATCATTCCGCTTTCAACCTGGAAAGAGCAGTAAAAGGGGTGGTTAATATTTTTCTGCCCCAGGCAGACAAGAAGGGCATTCGCCTAGACTACCAGCTACAGGCAGGTCTGCCGGAAATGGTAATCGGCGATCATAATCGCCTGCGCCAGATCCTGCTTAACCTGGTCAGCAATGCGGTCAAATATACCGATGAGGGATATGTCAGACTCAGCGTGCACACGGTCAACGATAATAGCGGCCATCTCAATTCCCTGCGCTTCGAAATTAAGGATACCGGCATCGGCATTGAAAAAAACCAGTTACAGCACATTTTCGAGCCCTTTTATCAATGCCATACCAACCCGGCCGAGCAGCGCCACGGCACCGGCCTGGGCACCACCATTTCGGCCAAGCTGGTCACGGCCATGTACGGAACTATCAGCGCTGACAGTGAGCGCGGTAAAGGCAGCACTTTCTGGTTCGAACTGCCCCTGCCTGCAGCCAATAACCCTGCGCATGCGCAGGTCTCATCCGGCGGGAATGACAAACCTTCACGCGGATTAAAGTTGCACGTGCTACTTGCCGAAGATACTCCCATCGTTGCCAAGGTAATCAGCACCTTTCTTAAACAGGAAGGCTATCGCGTTACCCATGTCGATAACGGGAAAAAAGCGCTGGATGCGCTGAAAGAAAATACGGACATTGATCTGGTGCTGATGGACATGCGCATGCCGGAAATGACCGGGCTGGAAGTCACCCAACACTGGCGCCAGGTTGAAGAACCGGACAGGCATATCCCCATTATTGCCCTGACAGCGAATTCGACCACGATTGAACGTGAGCAGTGTTTTGCTGCCGGGATGGATCATTTCATTACCAAGCCGGTCAGCAAAGCACGTTTGATTGAGGTCATTCACGAATTCTACTGAGCCGGTCATGCTGCCGGCGCGAGGCCGGAATATGTACTGCACCGCAGACGCCGAAGTGGAAAAACTCAGGCAGCAGATCAAGATCTATGTCGATAACGCCCGCGACAACGAACTCAAACTACGCCACTTTCAGGAACAGGAACTGCAATTCATCAAGTCCGCCGGACTGGAACAGCTGCTGGAAACTTTTTTCGTCGATTACCGCCAGCGTTTTCGTCACGATGCTGTCAGCCTGCTGCTGCTGGATCCAAATTACGAAGTGCGCCGTATACTCGATAACCTCGGCATTGAACAGCAACGCTATCCCGATCTGCATTTCGGCGATAACCCGGATATGCTCCACTCCATGTTCGGTCGCCGGCTCCGCCCCCTGCTCGGTGCCAACCAGCCGCTTTACAGCAAACAGCTGTTTATCGGGCAGGCGCGCCCACCTGTTAGCATTGCAGCCTTACCGCTGGTTCGCCAGACCCGGCTGATTGGCTGCTTCAATATCGGCAGTCTCAAGGCGAGACGCTATACGGAAAATAGCGCCACCGATTTTCTCCAGCGCATGGCTGGAATATTTGCGGTGTGTTTCGAGAATGCCATCAATAATGAGAAAATCAAACTCCTGGGGCTGCTTGACCCCCTGACCGGCGTGCATAACCGGCGTTATTTCGATCAGCGCCTGGCCGAAGAAGTCAGCCTGAGCCTGCGTCAGCACAAACCCCTGAGCTGCCTGTTCCTGGATATCGACCACTTCAAGGCCTTCAATGACAACTACGGCCACCAGGTAGGCGACCGAGTACTGCAGGAGGTCGCCAGCGTGATCAAATCTCAGATGCGCCTCAGCGACGTACTCGGGCGCTTTGGCGGCGAGGAATTCGCTATTCTGTTAACCAATACAGCAGAAAAGGAAGCCCTGGAGATTGCCGAACGCATTCGTCATAGCATCGAGGCGCACCGTCTCGAACTCAATGACCACAGCCTTAATATCACGCTGTCGGCCGGCTGCTCGACGCTGGATGCCCAGCAGAAACAACAGTACCACGATGGCCTCGGCGATCAGCTTATCGCCGCTGCAGATACAGCACTGTATACATCAAAGGAAGGAGGGCGTAACCAGGTAAGTTTCAGGGTACTGGAAGCGGCGACAGAGGATCCAGAAATTAAGGACTAAATAAAAGATCCAAAAGGCTGTTCAGATATTATTAATGTTCAGGATGTGCTGAGTGAAACAAAGCACATCATTTCAAATATGCGGAGTAAACGCGAATGATGCGCTTCGTTCCTCAGCACATCCTACGAGAGCTGATCGCCGCAGCCGATGCTGCACTGTATGCGGCAAAGAATGGAGGGCGAAACAGAGTAAGCTTCAGGACAATGACTGAATATTTGTAGGTGTAGCTTCCACCCTACGCGATTAGGTCGTATTGGGAATGGTGCTAAATAATTGCGAATTTATTTATGCGTCTCCAACCAGAAAGTCACGGGCCCGTCGTTGGTGAGTGTGATCTGCATATCTGCGCCAAACCGGCCAAAGGCCACCTGTGAATGTTTTTCTCCTGCTATCTGTCCCATATACTCAAACAGGGCTCGGCCTTTTTCCGGTTCGGCGGCTGAGGAAAAACTCGGGCGCATGCCCTTACGGGTATCAGCTGCGAGGGTAAACTGCGGCACCAGCAGCAGGCCGCCGCCGGTGTCGTTCAGGCTCAGATTCATTTTGTCTTCACTGTCGGCGAAGATGCGATAGCCCAGTATGCGTTGCAACAGCCTCTGTGCCTGTGGGGTTTCGTCTGCCTTTTCCACGCCAACAAACGCAAGAATGCCGGCACCAATCTCACCGATATTGTCCCCTTCCACCAGTACGCGCGCTTCTCGCACGCGCTGAATTAACGCAATCACGACAGTTTCTTCAGCATCTTGCGGGTAGCCTTGATCAGCGCATCCACCGTCCCCGCCTCACTGGCCGAATGACCGGCATCGGCGATAATATAAAGCTCGGCCATGGTCCAGGTCTGGTACAGCTCCCAGGCGCTTTCCATCGGACATATCATATCGTAGCGTCCCTGCACGATCGTGCCGGGAATATCGTTGAGTTTGTGTGCATCACGCAGGATCTGGTTGTTTTCCAGGAAAGCGTTGTTCATAAAATAGTGTGCTTCGATACGCGCCAGACTGAGTGCAGTAAAAGGATCGCTGAAGTGCTCCACTACACTTTTCCTGGGCCTGAGATTAGCGGTGCGTCCCTCCCAGATAGCCCAGGTCTTGGCGGCCGCCATGCGCTGGATTTCATCCTCGCCGGTGAGGCGTGTGTAATACGCCGCAAGCAGATCATCCTGCTCATTTTCCGGTATCAGGCTAGTGAAATCTTCCCACAGATCAGGATAGATACGACTGGCACCATACTGATAAAACCACTCGATCTCTTTCGGCCTGCAAAGAAAAATTCCGCGCAGGATCATACCCAGCACTTTTTCTGGATGGGTTTCGGCATACACCAGTGACAACGTTGAACCCCAGGAACCGCCAAACAACACCCACTGTTTCACACCCAGCCGTTGCCGAATTACCTCGATATCTTCGACCAGCGCCTGTGTGTTGTTGCCCATCAGCTCGGCATGCGGTCGGGACTGACCGGCGCCACGTTGATCAAACAGGATAATGCGCCAGGCTTCGGGATCGAAAAAACAGCGGTGCCAGGATTCGCAGCCTGCACCGGGGCCACCATGCACAAACAGGACGGGGACGCCCTCGGGGTTGCCGCACTCCTCCACATGCAGGACATGCGGGCCTTCGACAGAAATACTGTGCGTCACGTAAGGCTTGATGGCGGGATACAGGGTTTCCATTATTTATAGTGTAGCTGCTCGCGCCCATCTGAACAAAAACAGGACTCATACGTAGGTACTTAAGCGTGTGAACAATTGCAGGTATGGCTTTAGCCGTACAAAACACTCAATTATGCGCCACACTCTACGTTATTTAACCGCTGCTGTTCGCCTGAAGGCAAACCTACAGGTGAATGAATTCCTTAAGCACCTGCGTATGAAACAGGACTAAATAAAAGTTCCAAAAGGGTGTCCGATTGTCCAGATATAATGTGTAGGATGTGCTGAGTGAAACGAAGCGCATCATTCGCGTGTCTAAATAGCTGTTCCAAATACCAGTCCACTTTAAGCAATTACCGTTCATCCTGAGCCTGTCGAAGGACAAGCAGATTAAACACTCTATTCACAGTATTTCCACGCTCATGGTTCGACAAGGCTCTCCTGAGCGAAACCGA
>JASBTR010000040.1 GCA_030148325.1 Gammaproteobacteria bacterium | reverse complement strand
GATCCTTTCACGCCTGCAGGAAACTACGCGTAATATCCACGACGCCATCGAACACTACCGCTTCGATCATATGGCCCAGGCTATTTATGAATTCACCTGGAATGAATACTGCGACTGGTATCTGGAACTGACCAAGCCGATACTGATGCATGAAGACAGCAGTGAGGCCGCCAAACGCGGCGCCCGCCGCACCCTGATCCAGGTACTGGAAACTCTGTTGCGACTTGTCCATCCGATCATGCCTTTCATCAGCGAAGAGATCTGGCAGCGGGCCGCACCCCTGGCCGGAGTCAGCAAAAAGAACCGGCCAACGACAGACACCATCATGTTGCAGCCCTACCCGGAAACGGATGAGTCACTGCTCGACCCGCAGGCAGTGCTCGAAATCGAATGGCTGAAAACCTTTGTCCTCGGGGTTCGCAAGATTCGCAGCAGCATGGACATCAAACCCGGCAAGCCCCTGCCCGTGTTGTTACAGAATGGCAGTGACAGTGATCAGCAATTGCTTAAAGCCAACCACACCTATCTAAAAAGCCTCGCCCGCATCGAACGCATTCAGTGGCTGGAAGCTGATGAGGAAGCGCCTGAATCCGCCACCGCCCTGGTCGGTGAGATGAAAGTGCTGATTCCCATGGCCGGCCTCATCGACAAGGATGCCGAACTGGCGCGCCTGGCCAAAGAAATTGACCGACTTAAAAAAGACATTGACCGTACCGAAGGCAAACTGGGGAATGAGAAGTTCATCACCAAAGCGCCCGAAGCCGTGGTCGAAAAAGAACGCGAAAAACTCAAAGACGCCGCCGCCTCGCTGCAGCAACTGAAAGAACAGCAGGCTAAAATCGAAAAGCTGTAATCAGCCGGACAAAAGGACAGCCACGCCATGACATCAATACGCTGGAAACAACGCTTTCAAAATTTTGAGCAAGCCTTCCTGCTGCTACAGGAGGCGCTGGAAAATGATCTGGATTCGCTCTCCATGCTGGAAAAAGAAGGCATCATCCAGCGTTTTCAATACACCTTTGAACTCGCCTGGAAAACCCTTAATGACTACCTGAAATATCAGGGTATTGTGTTTGACCAGACCACGCCCAGAGCAGTAATCAAACAGGCCTTTGCCAGCGGCATCATAAAGGATGGCCAGGTATGGATAACTATGCTGGAGCAACGTAATCTGATGGCGCATACCTACAATAAAGAAAACTTTGAAAAAGCCATTTCAGGAATCAGCAAGCATTATCTGCAGGCTATTCGACAGGTCTATGAACTCCTGAAACAGGAGACCACAAAAGAATGAGTTTTGGCCTGAGTACTGCTGAGATAGAACAGATTCGGGAAATCTTCCGGCAACATACTGAAGTCAGACGTGTCGACATTTATGGCTCTCGTGCGATGGGAAACTATCGTAATAATTCAGATATTGATTTTGCACTCTGGGGGGATATCGATGAACTGTCGCTGGGCGCAATCAAGGAAAAACTGGAAGCACTACCGTTACCTTACCTGTTTGATCTAACTATCTATGAGAATATCTCACATCAACCTCTGAAAGAGCATATCGATCAGTACGGCAAACCATTTTATTCACGCGGTTGAAAGAACTACAACTCCCGCGCCACCCGTCGGCCTTCTTCTTCATCTACAAATAGCAACAGCAGCGCGCCAAGCACAAACAGCAGGCCGACAGAAAGGATGCCGATGCGCGGGCTGCCCGTCAGCAGTCCCACGGTTCCCATCATGATAGGGCCAAACACGGCGGCAAATTTGCCCATCATATTATAAAAGCCGAAGAACTCGGCTGATTTGTCCACTGGAATAATACGCGCATAAAAAGATCGGCTCAGGGACTGCACTCCGCCCTGTACCAGACCAATGGCCACAGCAAGAATGTAGAACTCCCGGCTGCTGTCCATGAAATACGCCCACACCGTCACCAGTATATAAACGCCCAGCGCCAGCAGAATGCCGCGTTTGGCGCCATAGCGCTTGCCCAGCAGGCCAAAACCAACCGCAGCCGGAAAACCGACAAACTGGGTAATCAACAGGGCAATAATCAGACCATCAGAATCCAGACCGATGGACATACCGTAATCCACCGCCATGCGAATAATGGTGTCCACCCCGTCGATATACAACCAGTAGGCAAGCAGGAACAGAAACACCACGCGTAATTTTCTGACTTCATGAAAGGTATGTATCAACTGGCGTATTCCCTGCCTGACAACTGCACCTGTTTTCACGGTACGGCCCTGTTTTTCCGGCACCAGCAAAAACAGCGGAATGGAAAACAAGGCCCACCAGATCGCGACCGTCAAAAAGGAAAAACGCACCGCCTCTGCCGCATCGGCAAAACCAAATGCCTCGGGCCAGAGTGTCATCGCCACATCAAAAGCAAACAGCAGACCGCCTCCCAGATAGCCCATGCCAAAACCAAAAGCCGAAACCATGTCCAGCTCATCATCCCTTGCCACACTCAGGATCAGAGCGTCATAGAACACCACACTGCCCATGAAGCCCAGCATCGCAAATACAAAACAGATCAGAGCCGGTAACCATTGACCCTGAGCAACACCATAAAGCCCGGCCGTCATCAGCACACCAAAGGCAGCAAATACGAACAGCAATTTCTTACGCAACTGACCGGCATCGGCAATCGCACCCAGCACCGGCGCGAGCAACACGATCAACAACCCGGCCAGGGAATTAGCGACACTAAGATGAAAAGTGCTTTCGGTAACCGGAATATCGCTACTCCAGTATTGCTTGAAAAACAGGGGAAAGAAGCCGGCCATCACCACCGTGGCAAAAGCCGAATTGGCCCAGTCATAACAGGCCCAGGCAATGATCTGGCGATTCAGGAAATGGCGCATGCAGACATTAAAGAAACAAAGAAACTCTGATTAATTTATCCATATCGTTCATGGCGCTCACCAAACCACAAATGGAGAATATCGTATAATTATAATGTTACATACTATCCCCCTGCGAACAAGCCTGTCCTGAGCAACGCCAAAGCCTGTAGTAAACCTGTCGAATAGGACGATTTCATGGCTGAACGGGATTAATTAAAGTTCCCTATGTATGCTCATGTAGACCTTTGCTTTGCTAGAAACACCCCGAAAATCCCGTTTCCATTCGCCTAATCCCGCCTGACTCCTTGATTTGTGACACAGACATAAGATTTGTGCCGCATTATATGTGATTAATTAGAAAAAAGCGGATTATTAGAATAATTAATCCGTACTTACAATGAGGTGGGGAGGGGGAGACAAATGAGAAATCGTCTCTGTAATCTGTTTTTCGTATTTTTCCTTTTATTCTTCCTCCCTGGTTGTGGTGGTGGTGGCGGTGGCGGCAATCAAAATCTGCCCGCAGCACCCACCCCCAGCTCTCCCCCTGCAGATACTTATTTCTCTCTGGCGGTCACGGAGAATTCACACAACCATACCGGCGCACGTCTCCTGTTTCTCGATTTCCAGGACGAAACAGCAAATCCCGCCGTTATCCAGAACAATGTCGTGATTTCCCCAAAAGTGGCCGCAGGAACCGTTACATTAAATGGCAATGCTTCGGACTGGGCTCCGGCCTTACTGACCACAGTCAATGGATTGGTACAAAATAATTATCCCCTGAGCGAATTTATTGATGCTGTTCCCACAGACATTAAAGTAGGTTCGGCCTGGGATGATAATTACATCTATTTCCTGGTGCAGTGGGAAGATGCGGGCCATACCCGGAGCACGAAATACAGAAAATGGTTCTATGGGGATCAGGGCAACGGTGAAAGTGGCTGGAATGCCAGACTTCATCTCGGCGTCACTTCCGGTGCACCCAATGAACTTACCGCCAATGCCGGGCACCCTCTGGCCGGGGCTGAAAACGAAGACCACGTGTTAATGATGTTCCCCATCGTTGATAGTGAGAACAATTTTTCTGATGGAAAACTGGGCTGCGCCGCCTTTTGCCATACCAACCTTAAAAAAGGCAGCCCCAGTCAGAATTACACGGGGCTGGGGATGGTGGCCATGCATACAAATGTAACGAATGATACCGCGGACATCTGGCACTGGAAGTCCAGCCGTACTGCAGCCTCTAACAATGCTGATGATAAATATCTTGTTTATGCCAATGGAAGTAACAATGGCCGAAGATCAGATAATGGCTCAGCAGCGTATAGCGAAAATCCCCTGAGCGGGGGAAATCCACAATCCATGCATAGCAGCGGTTTGAGTTATATTGGTAATGTACTTCTGCAAACAGATGTCGTTCCTTTTTCTGGTCCCGCTTCCCAGGGTCATCAACTTCCTGCCATCATCAACACCGTTCCTGATAGCAGCCGTGGCGATGTGGACGCATGGGCCTCTTTCAGCGGTGCGCCCGATTATCGCTGGACGGTGGAGTTCCGTCGCATGCGAAATACGGGGAATAATGATGATCACCAGTTTATTACCGGCACGGATGCTCCTCCGCCCTCCTCCCCTGCAGTTTCGACCACCAATGCTGCAAGTGGTGAAGCGCTTTACAATAGTCACTGTCAGAGTTGCCACCAAACCAATGGCAGCGGTACTATCGTGGGAGCATCCTGGGGCATCCCCCGTATCCAGCGAGCCTCAGGATCATTGATCCTTAAAGCCCTGCAGACAATCACGCCGATGCAGGGTATCAGTTTGAATCAACAGGAGGTGGAAGATATCGCCGCCTTTTTACAGACTCAGGCCAGCTTCTCAGCAACCCGAAAATTGTCTGTCTATCTCAACGGCATAAGCGGAAACAGTATTATAAGCAGCAATCCTTCTGGCATTGACTGTCCTGGTACATGCTCATTTGATTTTGTCGAAAATGGTGTCATCGCCCTGTCGGCGGCTTATGTGGCCGGTTATACCTTTGACGGCTGGAGTGGTGCCTGCGACGGCAATCAGGGCTGTGACGTCACCCTTTCCACTGATCAGGCTGTCAGCGCCACCTATAGCACCAATATCACAAATTATACATTAACCGTTACCCGCAGCGGCAATGGCGTCGTGACAAGCTCACCCGCCGGAATAGACTGCGGAAGCATCTGCAGCAAAACATATACCGCTGGAACCAACATCACTCTGACCGCAACCCCTGCAGCAGGATATCAATTCGATGGCTGGAGTGGCGCTGGCTGCAGCGGAACCGGAACCTGTGTATTCAACCACAATGCAGATATCACTGTTACCGCCGACTTTTCGTTAAAACCCGTCACAGACTGCGGGACAGGTGTGATTTATGATCAGGGTGGCACCAATGGCTATGGCCGCGAACTGGTGGTTAATGACAACAGCATTAGCCAGCCAACGGATATCGCATTCATACCGGGGATGACTGATGCCTTTCTGGTTGTTTCACAGAGAGGCGCAGTCTATTTCTTCAACGGGGGCTGTGATCCGGTCAACAGTATTGTGCTTAACGATATTGGCATTGATGTCATCACTGGTGGAGAACAGGGCCTGTTAAACGTTGAATTCCACCCCGATTACAACAGCAACAGCTATGTATTTTTCTACCATACTTCTGTCAATAACAATACTAATTCCGTATCACGCGCCTCACTGTCATTAGACAACAGCGGGAATATGGTGTTAAGTGATCCGGTAAGAATCATTGACTTCAGAAAAAACACCGGTGCCAGTAATCATGATGGCGGCGGTCTTGTGTTTGCTCCTGACGGGACATTGCTCGCATCCGTAGGTGATGGTGGTAGTGGTGGTTCTGCAAATGGCCAGAATAGCAATAATCTGCTCGGTGTTGTCGTCAGGATTATCCCCAGCCTTGCATCAGGAGCCGGCGGCTACAATATTCCCACCAGCGGCAACATGTTTCCTGCTACAAATACAAAATGCTCGGGAACGGCATCAAGCCCTGCTCCATGTCCTGAAATCCTTGCGATGGGCCTGCGTAACCCCTTCCGTATGTCGATGGCAGGGAATATTGTCTATCTGGGTGATGTTGGCGCGAGATATGAGGAGATCAACAGCTTTGATTATACCAGTGTCGACACATCCAGCCCGGTCAACTTCGGCTGGAGTACACATGACGGCTATACCTCATCATCGACTATTACAGGCTATCGTAATCCCATAGTCTATTACGAACGGAATGATACGGTTGCTAACAACTTTCGCGCTGAAGATCCCGAAGGGAGAAAAACAGGCTCTGCCAGCATTATAGTCGGTGATATCCATAGCGGATCTCAGTATTCAGGCGAACTGGGCAACAAGCTGTTCTTTGCTGATTTTTATGACGGCTATATGCGTGCCGTAGGTGTTGACGGTAATGGACGCATTACAGATGTGGATGGTATTCCGGGTATGCATGTTATTCACCATGATCAGATCACCAGCATGGTCGAAGCTCCGGATAGCTATATGTACATCACTACATTATATGGCCCGGCTATGGTTTATCGCATTGTGAAACCATAAATTCAAAACATGAACAATGGGCGTTTGACCCTGGGCCGAAATAAAAAATCATTAACAATCAAAATCATACGAGCCCCACACCTTTACATTCTCCATGTTTTATTCAAATATCCTCAATACAATGTAATAAAACTACGCTAAAATAAACAATCCGCGGCAAGCTGCGGGATATTGGTTGTAGGTTCGCCTTCAGGCGAACATGTACACCCTAAGCGGGCATTTCACCCGCAGGGTAGAAGCGCCGCAGAACTTCGCCACAAGCAGCGGGAAATTAAACCCGCAGATTAAAACAAAAACCACGAGATCAACCGATGAACAACCCTTTTCAGGAACAGCTCCTTAAAGCAGGCCTGGTCAGTAAGCAACAGGTCCAGAAAGCAAACAAGGACAAACAGAAAAAGCAACAGCGTAATACAAAGCAGTCGATTACAGATGAAACTACGCTTAAAGCACAGAAAGCTGCCGCAGAAAAAGCAAAGCGTGACCGTGAATTAAACCAGCGTAAAGAAGAGCAGGCCCGTAAAAAAGCAATTTCAGCTGAAATCAATCAGCTCATTCTTGCAAACCGTATAGAAAGAAATGAAGAATGTGAAATTGCCTATAACTTCGAACACCAGAAAAAAGTTAAGCGCATTTATGTTAACGAGGAAATGCGGCAACAAATCATACGGGGGAAACTGGGCATTGCCCGCATAGAAGGACGTTACGAACTGGTGCCCATAGCTATTGCAGAAAAAATCCAGCAGCGAAATGAAAAACGCATTGTTTTAATTACTGACGATGCGCAGGAGACAGACGAGAATGATCCCTATGCTGAATATAAAATTCCGGATGATTTGATCTGGTAATTTATTTTACAGGTTCTTTTTCCCGTGTCTTTACCCCGCCCGGTTTAATCCTGTGTTTTTTCTTTTCTCAGCTTCCTGTAGATCAGAACGGGGACGCCAAAAAATAGCAGTGCAAAAACAAAAGGTGACAGAACCGTGTGTTCCATTAATAACCAGCCGAATATGATCGTCCCGCTTAACAACCAGATCAATATCATTACCGCCTTTGGGATGTCTTCAGGCATTATCGTCACCTCTTGCTGCCAGAAATAATAGCCGATGGATCTGTGCCCATTATTGCATTTTTTCAGAGGAACAAGAATCTAAATAACAACCCCGTCGTAAGCGGACAGGGTGTTAAATCGTAGGAGCGAGCTTGCTCGCGAAAACGGTTGGATGAACCTCAAACTATTCGCGGGCGAGCCCGCTCCTACCGGTTTTCACCGCAAGCAGCGGGGAATTTAACCCATAGAGATTAAATCTAAAGAGATTCAACTATTTTCTCTGCCATGCCCTGCCGGATGGTGGCGCCGCGCGGCGCTGCTGGTGGCGCTGAATCAGTTTGCGCCGCTGCTCCGGAGTCATATTCCGTAGGCGTTGACGCTGTTCCGGCGTCAACCTGTTCAGGCGTTGCCGTATCTCCCGGCGTTGCTCCGGGGGCATATTCTGCCAGCGTCGTTTCAGTGCTTCACGTCGCTCGGGCGGCAACTTCTGGAACCATTCACGACGCTGACGGATTTTTTTCCGTTCTTCCGGCGGTAGTTTCTGAAAGCGCTCATAGCGTTTTCGAACCCGCTGCTTCTGCTCGGGCGTCATCGCCTGCCAGCGCTGCATTCTTTTTTTCGCCCGCTGGCGCTGTTCCGGCGTCATCTTTTCCCAGCGTTGTACGCCACGGCTCAGACGTTCACGCTGTGTGGGGCTCATGCTGGACCACTGCTCTGCAAACGGTCGTAGCAGTGTCTGCTGTTTTTCCGAAAGACTGTCCCAGTCAGTATCCGCCAATGCCACCGAGGAAAAAATAAACCAGCCTGAGAGGATGCTCAGGATAAGACCTACCTTACTCATTATGTGTATCCTCTACTGTTTCATCGTTTTTACTACCAGATTGATCATCCAGCTCTTCGTCCAATGCCGTATCCAGCCAGGCTTCGTCGGACTGGGCGAAACTGCCCAGGAATTCAAGCAGCGCGATATCCGGGCGTGCTTCCGCCGTTTCAGCCGCATAGCCTGGCGCCATGAGCAAAAAACCGAGGAGCAGAATAGGCCCCCGTCTGAACAGGAAAAAAGAATCAGCCATTTACCTGCCCGTTCGCCCCCTCATCCAGATTCTGCTCCAGCACCAGCCATTCATAAAAATCCAGATTTTCATAAAACTCGGTCTGCTCCTGCGCCGTCAGCAGGTCTACATCGGCCAGCGCCGTAATAACATTGTTCTGTTGTCCATTTAGATCCGGCTGCAGGCCATTACCGTCACTATTGATGCCACGGCCAAGCAGAATAACCAGCACCAGTGAAGCGGCCACCGCCAGACCCGCCGGCCACGCAAACCTGCCGCCAAAACCCGCTTTGCGACTCGCACTGTCCAGCGCCTGCTGGCGCGCCTGACGCAGGCGAGAAAGATCAGCGGCATCCATTTCATCCACATAGCTATCCAGGCGTTGACGAATCGCGTCCTGATTTTTCTGCAACCACTTGTCATCATTCATAACGGTAGTCTCCCAGACTTTCGCGTAAACTATGCACCGCACGGGAAAAATGGGTTTTCACACTGCCACTGCTGATGCCCATGGCCTTTGCGGTTTCTGCTACATTCAACCCTTCCCAGACACGCAACAGAAAAGTCTGCTGCTGACGAAGCGGCAAGGCCTGCAGGGCTTTTTCCAGTTCATCGGTCATGCGCTGGTTGCTGAGCTGGTGGCTGGGTTCACAGGTTGAAACCGCCGCGACAGCGTCCATCTCCGCCTGCGCCTCTCCGTCATCATTACCCGCCAACGGAAACCAGCCAAATAATTTACGCTGCACCGCCTGACGCCGATACCAGTCGCGAATACGGTTCTGCAGAATACGATGAAACAGGGGCGGCCATTCACGCCCATCCCGTTGCGCATAGCGCCTCACCAGCGTCATCATCGCCTCCTGCACGATATCCAGTGCCTCTTCGTTACTGGAGGTGGCAATCCGGGTCATCTGCAAGGCACGCCGCTCCACCCCGGCGAGGAAATGTTCGAGTTCTTGCGTATCCTTCTGCACACCATCCCCGGTAGATCAATTGCCGCCCTTTGATAGTTATAACGCAGACGGATGGAAAAGGTTGACAAGTTCAGTGACGAGGGACGAGTTACGAGGGACAAGGAAAAGCGAAACAAACTCCTTCGTCACTAAACCCACTAAACCGGTAAACCAGTGCTACTTCTGCAGAGGTTCTCAGGAATTCCCCCTCTCCTCGTCCCTCGTCCCTCGCCCCTTGACTAATGCTCCCGCGTAGCATGAAATTCGATTTCCGGCCAGCGTTCCTGAATAAGCTGCAGATTCACCCTCGTAGGGGCGATGTAGGTGAGGCTGTTGGAGGAGTCCAGCGCCAGGTTCTCGGCGGCTTTCTTTTTAAATTCCGCCAGCATCACTTCATCGTCACAGGTCACCCAGCGTGCCGCCTGCACGTTCACGGCTTCAAACGAACATTCCACGTTGTACTCGTGTTTCAGGCGAAAAGCGACCACGTCAAACTGCAATACACCGACCGCGCCGACGATCAGATCATTGTTGGTCAGGGGTTTGAAAATCTGCGATGCACCTTCTTCGCTAAGCTGATCCAGGCCCTTCTGCAGGGCCTTCATTTTCAACGGATCGCGCAGGCGCACGCGGCGGAACAGTTCTGGGGCGAAATTGGGGATGCCGGTAAACTTGAGTTCCTCACCCTGGGTGAAGGCATCGCCGATGCGGATGGTACCGTGGTTGTGCAGGCCGATAATGTCGCCGGGCCAGGCGTTTTCCACATGCTCACGCTCGCTGGCCATGAAAGTCAGCGCATTCGCAATCTTCACGTCCTTGCCGATGCGCACATGGCGCATTTTCATGCCTTTTTCATAATGCCCGGAACAGACGCGTAAAAAGGCGATGCGATCCCGGTGTTGAGGATCCATATTCGCCTGTATTTTGAAAACAAAGCCGCTGAAGGCCTCCTCGTCCGGCTGCACTTCCCGCTGCTGCGTACTGCGCGGCAGGGGACCGGGTGCGTATTTGACAAAGTAGTCCAGCAGCTCCTCGATACCAAAGTTATTGATGGCCGAGCAGAAAAAGACCGGGCAAAGTTTGCCCGCAAGAAAGGCATCCAGATCAAATTCATGGCTGGCGCCCCTGACCAGCTCAATTTCTTCACGCAGTTCATCGGCTGCAGCACCCAGCACCTCGTCCAGTTTGGGGTTGTCCAGCCCCCGGATGATTTCACCCGTTTGAATCTTGCCACCGTGGGTCGCGCTGTAGAGGTGGATACTGTCGTTATAAAGATGGAATACACCCTTGAAGCCCTTGCCCATACCGATGGGCCAGGTTACCGGCGCACACTGTATATTAAGAATGGATTCCACCTCGTCCATCAACTCGATGGGATCGCGGCCTTCTCGATCCAGCTTGTTAATGAAGGTCAGGATCGGGGTAGTGCGCAGGCGGCAGACTTCCATCAGTTTGATGGTGCGCGCCTCTACGCCCTTGGCCGAGTCGATGACCATCAGCGCCGAATCCACCGCGGTCAGGGTGCGGTAGGTATCTTCGGAAAAATCCTCATGCCCCGGCGTATCCAGCAGGTTGATGATTTTCTCCTTGTAGGGAAACTGCATCACCGCCGAGGTCACGGAAATACCGCGCTCCTTTTCCATCGCCATCCAGTCCGAGGTAGCGTGCCGATCCGACTTGCGCCCCTTGACCGTTCCAGCCTGCTGAATGGCGCGGCCGAAAAGCAGCAACTTTTCGGTCAGGGTGGTCTTGCCGGCATCAGGGTGGGAAATAATGGCGAAAGTACGCCGACGATCGATTTCTTCGGTTAAGGATGACATGGAAACTTCTGCACGCTTGAAAAAGCGGCAATTCTAGCAGATTCAACCGGAAACAGCGCTATGCCTGTTCGACTGAGCCAAGCTCCAGGGTCATGATCAGCGCATCTTCCCGCTGGCCGTTCTCTGCCGGATAATAATTCGGACGCCGCCCGGCCTCACTGAAGCCCAGCGAGACGTACAGCCGAATAGCCGCATGATTGTCGGGCCGCACTTCCAGAAACACGGTTTCGGCCTGCCATTTTCTCGCCAGTTTGAGCATGAAGTTCATAATCATGCGCGCATGTCCCCGGCGCTGAAAATTCGGATCCACACAGAGGGTAAGAATATGCGCCTCGCCCGGACCCAGCGCCATCACACAATAGCCGATGAATTTACCTTTTTCACGGTAAACCCAGCAACTGTAACCCACCTTGATGCAGTCGGCGAAAATGCCCCGGGTCCAGGGGAAAGGGTAGACTGCGGTTTCTATCGCCATCACCTCGTCAAGATCATCCATTCGCATAGGCGCCATGCCTTCATGCGGCGACTTAACCACGGCACTCATGAAGCAGCCGACTCCAGTGTTTTTTTCGCCAGTAGCAAATCTTCCCAGCTTTTGCGTTTTTCCAGCGGCGAACGCAGCAGATAAGCCGGATGATAGGTCACGATCACCGGTGTCGGCGTCATATCGATATAGTGCAGCCTGCCCCGCAGACGTCCAAGACTGGTGTTGGTCTGGAGTAGATTCTGGGCGGCGATACGCCCCAGCGCCAGGATCACCTTCGGCTGAATCAGCTGGATCTGACGCTGCAGCCAGGGCATACAGTGCGCGACTTCTTCCGCTTTCGGATCCCGGTTTTGCGGCGGGCGGCACTTGAGGATATTGGCGATATACACATCCTGACGGGCAAGACCAAGCGCCTGCAACATGGCGTTAAGCAACTGCCCAGCGCGCCCGACAAAGGGTTCACCCTGTCGATCTTCATCCGCACCGGGCGCCTCACCGATGATCAACCAGTCGGCATCACGGTTGCCCACCCCGAACACCGTTTGTGTGCGGGTTTTATGTAGATCGCACAGACGGCATTCGGCAACGCGGGCCTGCAGGGCATCCCAGTCCAGGCTCGATACGTCATCGTCCCGGCGAGGGTCGTGTTGAGGGGATTCGTGTCGATGGGTTTCGCCCTTCATACCCAGGGGCTCTACCCATCCTACGGTCTGAGGTTCCGCCGGCGCCGCGTCTTTCGGCAACCAGACATCAATGCCCATGGCATCGAGACAGGCCTTTTGTCTTTCGGTGAGTGTCATCAGTTTCGAATCATGTCCCATTTAATTCAGACGCATTGGTACAGGGCCGAGGAACGAGGATCCCACAACACGGTTTTCCTCGTCCCTCGTCACTCGCCACTCGTCCCTGACTGGGGATGTTACACATCCCCAGTCTGCGGATGCGATCGCGCTTCCGGCTCCATGATCTTGTTCAGGGCGTTGACATAAGCCCTGGCCGAGGCGATAACGATATCCGTATCCGCCCCCTGCCCATTGACGATGCGGCCGCCTTTTTCCAGGCGCACGGTAACCTCGCCCTGCGAGTCCGTGCCGGTGGTGATATTGTTTACCGAGTACAGCAGCAGTTCGGTGCCGCTGTTCATAATCTTCTCGATCGCCTTGAAAGCCGCATCCACTGGCCCACTGCCTTCGCTGGTGCTTTCTTTTTCCTCGCCATCCACATCGATAGAGATTGTGGCTACGGGGATTTCGCCGGTTTCCGAACAGACTTTCAGCGCCACCAGTTTTACCCACTCATTGCCGGCTTCAACGCTGGCTTCGGTGACCAGCGCCTGCAGATCATCATCATAGATTTCATGCTTCTTGTCGGCCAGCTCCTTGAAGCGGGAAAAAGCCTCGTTCAACTCGGACTCGGACTTGAATTCCACCCCCAGCTCTTTCAAACGCGTGCGAAACGCATTGCGCCCGGAATGCTTGCCCAGCACCATGCGGTTGGTGGTCAAACCCACATCCTCGGCACGCATGATTTCGTAAGTCTCACGATGCTTGAGCACACCGTCCTGATGAATACCGGACTCATGGGCAAAGGCATTGGCACCGACGATGGCCTTGTTGGGCTGTACCGCAAAACCGGTAATGCCGGACACCAGCCGTGAACAACTCATAATCTGAGTGGTATCCAGATGATCGACTGAACAGGGGAAAATATCGCGGCGGGTTTTCACCGTCATCACCACTTCTTCCAGCGAAGCATTGCCGGCGCGTTCGCCCAGACCATTGATCGTGCATTCCACCTGACGCGCACCGTTCATCACCGCCGCCAGCGAGTTGGCGGTGGCCAGGCCGAGATCATTGTGACAGTGCACCGAGAATATCGCCCTGTCCGAATTGGGAATGCGTTCGCGCAGATTGTGAATCAAAGCGCCAAACTGCGAGGGGATGTTATAGCCCACGGTATCGGGAATGTTCACTGTTGAAGCACCCGCATCGATCACCGCTTCCAGCACCCGACAAAGAAAATCCAGATCCGAGCGCCCGGCATCTTCCGGTGAAAACTCCACATTATCGGTATACTGGCGCGCCTTTTTCACCGCCCGCACCGCCTGTTCCAGCACCTGCTCCGGACTCATGCGCAACTTGCTTTTCATGTGGATAGGCGAGGTGGCAATGAAGGTATGAATGCGGCCTGAATTAGCAGGTTTAAGCGCCTCACCGGCGCGATCGATATCCTTGTCCAGGGCTCGCGCCAAACCACAGATGGTGCTGTCTTTCACTGCCTCGGCCACGGCTTTCACCGCTTCAAAATCACCTACACTGGCCACTGGAAAACCGGCTTCAATCACATCGACACGCATTTTTTCCAGCGCTCGGGCGATGCGCACCTTTTCATCCATAGTCATGGATGCACCGGGGCTTTGCTCACCATCACGCAAGGTAGTGTCAAAAATAATCAGTTTATCGGCTGTCGTACTTGTCTCTGACATTTCAAATCTCCTGCACGGCCGTCATTATGACATGCGCAGCCGCGAAAGCTAACTCTCTCATTATTATGAGATAAAACAGAAATTGGGATTATGTGCGCGTATTCCCGCGCGAGGATTAAATAGTTGCCCGGCCGGGCAGCAGTTGCAGAGATAGTAGACAAAAGGGGGCTGATGCCGCCCCGTGCAGGGCAGCGTTCGTCATGATTTGATTGGTGTAATTGCAAGTCATCATTATTCGTCTTCTCTGGGGAGCAACTATAGCGGCAATCCGTTCACTTTTCAAAGTCATCGGCACTATTTTTTTTTCTCCGCCTCGCCGGCATCCCCATTGGCATCCCCACTGCGCTGGCTCTCATTACTGCGCTGGGCGCGGCGTTCACCCCGCCGCTGGCGCAGCAGCAGCAGGGTCCAGACCGGACCTGACAGGGCATAGAGTAAAAATACAGAAAACAGGATAACCGGCGGATCATAGGACACCAGGACGATGATAAGCACGATCAGCAGGATGCTGACGAAAGGCACGCGATCCTTGATATTCACGCCTTTGAAACTGTGATAACGCACATTGCTGACCATCAGCAGACCGGCCAGCAGGGTCAGAGTCCAGGCTGCCAGGTTCATGGCCTTGCCTTCCAGGCCATAATCATTGCCCACCCAGACCAGCCCGGCAACGATGGCCGCCGCCGCCGGACTGGCCAGTCCCTGGAAGTAGCGCTTGTCGGCAATCCCCACCTGGGTATTAAAGCGCGCCAGTCGCAGTGCCGCACCCGCAGTGTAGATGAAGGCGGCCAGCCAGCCGGCCTTGCCCATCCCGGACAGCGCCCACTGGTACATGACCAGCGCCGGCGCCAGGCCAAACGAGACCATATCGGAAAGACTATCGTATTCGGCCCCAAAATCAGTCTGAGTATTGGTCAGGCGCGCCACCCGGCCATCAAGGCCATCAAGCAGCATTGCTATAAAAATGGCAGCAGCAGCCGGTTCGAAACGGCTCTGCATAGCCGCAACAATGGCGTAAAAGCCGGAGAACAGGGCCGCCGTAGTAAACAGGTTCGGCAGCAGATAGATACCTCGGCGGCGGTGCAGTTTTTTTCTGCGTTCAATCATGAGCGGGAGCATAACCTGTTTTGCGGATATAAATAAGTCACTTAATCCAGGTCTTGCGGCCGGTGAATAAACTGAGCAAGAATGGATTCCCCGCCACAAACTCTGTCACCGACTTTAACCTGCGCCGGGGAGTCCACCGGCAGATAAACATCCAGTTGTGCACCCAGCGGAATATAGCCACAGCGCCGCCCCTGGCCGACACGATCCCCGGTCGAAAGATAGCAGGCAATGCGGCCAAAAAAACGGCCGGGATGCAGGGCCAGCACCACGTCATCCTCTTCATCAGTCTGCAACCAGATGGCATGGGCATGACCGCTGCCATGGGGAATGGTTTCCCCCATCCAGTGCTGGATAATATTTCCTTCCGTTACGCTGCGCAGGGTAAAAGCGCCGGACAGTGGCATGCGAATGCTGATTTTCAGTGACTCACGGGAGAGATAGGGATCCTTGGTGGTTTCCACCGCAATGATCTTACCATCCACCGGCGCCACGATACCCAATGGCGAAGCCGGCGTACTGCGTTGCGGATCTCTAAGCAACCAGCCCAGCGCTACTACCAGCAGCCAGGCAGGCCAGCTGTTGCCGGCAAAATAAATCTGCAGCAACAGCGCGCCGATAACGGCAGCAACGAGCAGGGGTATGCCCTCTCTGGCGATGGATGAGTGCTGGCTTACCGGCATGGCCGACAGTCTATGGCTAATGGGTTATCGGAAAAAGTAATGGCCCGTGTTTATAACACAGGCCATTTTTCTTTTTTACTAGTTTTTACTGGTATCTACAATTTTTTCGATCCAGGGCATCATCTTGCGCAGTTTTGCACCCACCTGCTCGATGGGATGCGCTGCATTCAGCCGGCGATGCGCGGTCATCTCGGGATAGTTGGCCTGACCTTCCAGAATGAAACGCTTGGCATACTCCCCCGTCTGGATGTTATGCAGGGCTTCTTTCATCGCCCAGCGGCTTTCATCATTAATAACCCTGGAACCCGTGACATACTCACCGTACTCGGCGTTATTGGAGATAGAGTAGTTCATATTCGCAATGCCGCCCTCATACATCAGATCGACGATCAGTTTGAGTTCATGCAGGCATTCAAAATAGGCCATTTCCGGGGCATAACCGGCTTCCACCAGAGTTTCAAAACCGGCCTTGACCAGTTCCACCGCGCCGCCACAGAGCACCGCCTGTTCACCGAACAGATCTGTTTCCGTTTCATCCTTGAAGCTGGTTTCGATAATACCGGTGCGACCACCGCCGATAGCAGAGGCATAAGACAGGGCAATGTCTTTCGCCTTGCCGGTTGCATCCTGGAAGATAGCGATCAAATCAGGAATGCCACCCCCCTTGACGAACTCAGTGCGTACAGTATGCCCCGGCGCCTTGGGTGCAATCATGATCACATCCAGATCCCTGCGCGGCACAACCTGGTTGTAATGAATACTGAAACCATGGGCAAAAGCCAGTACTGCACCCTGCTTCAGGTTGGGTTCAATATCCTGTTTGTAAAGCTGTGACTGAAATTCATCCGGGGTTAGCACCATGACCAGATCGGCAGCCTTGACCGCCTCGGCAGTATCCTTGACCGTGAGACCGGCGTTTTCGGCTTTGGCCACCGAAGCGGAACCGGCGCGCAGGGCAACGGTGACATCAACACCGGAGTCCTTGAGGTTGTTGGCGTGGGCATGCCCCTGAGAACCGTAACCAATGATGGTCACTTTCATGCCCTTGATGATGGAGAGATCACAATCTTTGTCGTAATAGATATTCATTAAACTGTTCCTGTATCTGTTATATCGTAAATAATTTCCAACTTGAATCACACCCGCAGGGATTTGCTGCCCCGCGCAATTCCCGTCGCACCCGAACGCACCGTCTCGAGGATACTGCTCTGATCAACCGCTGCTAAAAAAGCGTCCAGCTTGTCACCGTCGCCGGTCAGTTCGATCACATAGGTCTTGTCAGTCACATCCAGCACACTGCCATTGAAAATGTCCGCTATGCGCTTAAGTTCTTCACGTTGTTCAGAGCTTGCCGCCTGCACCTTGACCATCATCAGTTCACGTTCAATATGCACGCCATCGCTGATATCGGCCAGCTTGACGATATCAATCAGCTTGTTGAGCTGTTTCTTGATCTGTTCAATTACATTTTCCGAGCCCCGAGTCACCAGCGTCATGCGTGACAGCGATGGATCTTCTGTCGGCGCGACAGTCAGGGATTCGATATTGTATCCGCGCGCGGAAAACAGACCGGCCACCCGCGACAGCGCACCGGCTTCGTTTTCCATTAATAATGAAATGATATGACGCATCTCAGGCTAACTCTCTTTCTTCCATTTCATGATGTCCCTTACCGGCGGCAATCATGGGGTAAACATTTTCAGTCTTGTCAGTGATAAAGTCCATGAACACCAGGCTGTCTTTCATGGCAAACGCTTCTTTCAGCGCACCTTCCACATCTTCCGGCTTTTCGATACGCACGCCGACATGGCCATAGCTTTCCGCCAGCTTGACGAAATCCGGCAGCGCATCCAGGTAGGAATGCGAATAGCGGCTTTCATAAAAAAATTCCTGCCACTGGCGCACCATGCCCATGTAACGATTGTTCAGGCAGATGATCTTCAGCGGTAGATCATACTGACGTGCGGTGGACAGTTCCTGGATACACATCTGGATGCTGGCCTCGCCAGTGACACAGGCAACCGTCGCATCACGGTGCGCCAGCTGCACCCCAACTGCCGCCGGCAACCCGAAGCCCATGGTCCCCAGTCCGCCTGAATTGATCCAGCGGCGAGGCTTATCGAACTTGTAGAACTGCGCGGTAAACATCTGGTGCTGACCCACATCAGAGGTCACAAACGCATCACCGGCGGTGACTTCATAGAGTTTTTCAAGCACGTACTGGGGCTTGATCAGATCACTGCCGCGATCATACTGCAGACAATTTCTGTCACGCCACTTGCCAATCTGCGTCCACCATTTTTTCAGCGCAGCCGCATCATTCTGTTTCTTGCTGGCATCCAGTTCCCGGGTCAGATCAGTGACAACCTGCTTGATATCACCCACGATGGGCACATCGACGCGGACGTTCTTGGAAATCGAAGCCGGATCGATATCCACATGGACAATTTTCGCATGCGGACAGAACTTTTTCAGATCCCCGGTGACCCGATCATCAAAGCGTGCGCCAATAGCAATCAGCACATCACAGTCATGCATTCCCATATTGGCTTCATAGGTACCGTGCATGCCCAGCATACCAACAAACTGGGGATCGGTAGCCGGATAACCGCCCAGCCCCATCAGGGTATTGGTGACAGGGAAACTCAGCTTACGACAGAAGGCGGTAAATTCTTCCGCCGCATTGCTCAGCACCACCCCGCCGCCGGAGTAGATCATGGGCCGTTTCGCCGAGACGATCAGCTCGACCGCTTTGGTAATCTGCCCGGGATGACCTTTCACCGTCGGCTGATAGGAACGCATGCTGAAATCTTCCGGATAGCTATACGGAATCTTCACGCCCGGATCAGTAACATCCTTGGGAATATCCACGACGACCGGCCCCGGCCGCCCGGTAGTGGCAATATAGAAAGCCTTGCGCAGTGTGCTGGCCAGATCCTTGACGTCCTTGACCAGGAAATTATGTTTCACACAGGGGCGAGTAATACCAACCGAATCGACTTCCTGAAAGGCGTCACTGCCGATAAAAGCGCTGGCAACCTGAGCAGTCAGCACCACCAGCGGAATGGAATCCATATAGGCAGTGGCAATCCCCGTCACCGCATTAGTGGCGCCCGGGCCGGAGGTCACCAACGCCACGCCCGGCTTACCGGTAGAACGTGCAAAACCGTCAGCCGCATGCACCGCTCCCTGCTCATGACGGGCAAGGATGTGCCTGACATTTTCCTGCCGGAAAATGGCATCATAGATATGAAGGGCTGCGCCGCCCGGGTAACCAAATACAAATTCAACACCTTCATCCTGTAAAAACTGGACAAGGATATCGCCACCACCAAGTTTCACGTCTGCTTCTCCCACATGGTTGGTATTTAACGCGGCCCAGCCGCGTCATGCCCACGAAACTGCCTATTATAATCAGTCAACCCGGGTAATTGCACTAAATTACACAATCCCGGGCATTATCCCGGAGAAAACCGGCAATCCTGCATCGCTCGCAGGGTTTTGATCCTGCCGGCTTCCCTCCAGACTCAAGCCCTGTATACAGGGCAGGAAGCAGCGCAACAGGTCGGAAAATGTGGATAAGTCCACATTTACACCGGCAAGACAGGTTCAGACAATGACCATTATGGTATACACTTAATCAGGATAAGGCAGCATCCCTGCACAAAAAAATATGGAACCCAAACACGCGTAAAAACCGCGTCAATGACAGGAAATCCCCATGCGAACAGTATCCATCGTCCTTGCGTCCCTGCTATTGAGTCTATCCATGCTGGGCAGCAGCCATGCCGGCAGCACTTACAAATGGATTAATGACAAAGGCAATGTCGTCTATTCACAGCATCCGCCTGCCGAAGGCATCAAGTATGAACGCATTAAAACTATCTCGCCTTCCCGTTCCAGTTCAAAATCCAGTACCGCCCCCTCCCTCTCAGCCAGGGAATCGATTATGAAAGACAAGGCGGCGCGCGAGGAAAATGCGCTGGTAAAAAAGGAAATGGATAAAAACAATGCTGAGCGCGCCGAAAACTGCAAACTGGCCCGAGATCGCCTGCGCTTCTACCAGGTCCAGCGCCGCTGGAAAGACAAGGATGGCAACATCAAAAGTCTCAGTGATGAGGAACGCATGAAAAAACTGGAAGAGGCCAAGCAGCAGGTAACTGACTTCTGCAGCTAAAATATAGAGGACTCAAATGCCCTTTCTGAAAATCCAGAGCAATACCACTATTGACGAAGCAGACGCCTCCAGCCTGCTGGCCGAAGCCTCAAAGCTGGTTGCCACTGAACTGGGCAAGCCGGAAAACTATGTCATGGTAGCGCTGGAACCTGCACAACCCATGCTGTTTGCCGGCAGCGATGCGCCGCTGGCCTATCTGGAACTGAAAAGCATCGGCCTGCCCGAGAGTAAAACAGCCGCCCTTTCCGCCGCACTGTGTAACCTGATTGAGACCCGGCTCGGCATTCCCGCATCGCGCGTCTATATCGAGTTTGCCGATGCCCCGCGCGCCATGTGGGGCTGGGATGGCGGGACGTTTTAAAGCAGGGGATTAGTTTTAACGCAGAGTACGCAGAGGCGCGGAGGCGCAGAGTGAAAAACTGTTATTTGTATGCTTTTGCAGGGATAAAAACACACGCTATCTGGATCAATATTGGGAAAAGATATTTGCTGTAATATTCTCTGCGCCTCCGCGCCTCTGCGTACTCTGCGTTATTTTCCAGTTCCATGCCATCAGCCCCTGTACGCCTTCCCCCATAAACCGCTAAAATCCCCTCTTTTATCAACCAGAAGAAGCCATACCATGCGCGTATCCCGATTCCTGCTCGCCACCCAGAAAGAAGTCCCTGCTGATGCCGAGATTATCAGCCACCAGTTGATGCTGCGCGCCGGGATGATCCGTAAACTCGCTGCCGGTCTGTATAGCTGGCTGCCGCTGGGACTGCGGGTATTGCGCAAGGTGGAAGCTATTGTGCGCGAAGAAATGGATCGCACCGGTGCACAGGAAGTCCTGATGCCCGCAGTGCAACCCGCCGAGCTGTGGCAGGAATCCGGCCGCTGGGAAGAATACGGCCCTGAACTGCTGCGTATGCAGGACCGACACGGTCGTGACTTCTGCCTCGGACCCACGCATGAGGAAATCATTACCGATCTCGTTCGCAACGAGCTGCGCAGCTACAAACAGCTGCCCAGCAATTTCTATCAGATCCAGACCAAGTTCCGCGATGAGGTGCGCCCGCGCTTCGGTATTATGCGCGCGCGCGAATTTATCATGAAAGACGCCTATTCCTTTCATCTAAATAAGGCCTCGCTGGACGAAACCTACCAGATCATGCACCAGACTTATTGTCGTATTTTCGATCGTCTGGGCCTGGACTATCGCCCGGTGCGTGCCGACTCCGGCGCTATCGGCGGCAGTCTCTCACATGAATTTCATGTGCTGGCCGAATCCGGCGAAGACGCCATCGCCTTCAGCGATCAAAGCGACTACGCCGCCAACACCGAGCTGGCCGAGGCCCTCGCGCCGACCAAACCACGCCCGGCGGCCAGCGAAGAAATGAGCACCGTGGCCACCCCGAATCAGCACAGCATTGAAGAGGTCAGTCAGCAGTTAGGCGTTAGCGCCGAACAATGCCTGAAAACCCTGGTCGTCAATGGCGAAGATGAACAACTCATCGCACTGGTGCTGCGCGGCGATCATGAACTCAACCCCATCAAAGCCGAGAAGATCGAGGCAGTAGCCAGTCCTCTGAGTTTCGCCGACGAGGACAAGATCAAAAAGATCATCGGCTGCGCACCCGGCTCCATCGGCCCCGTCGGCCTTGCTATTCCGGTCTACGTCGATCGTAGTGCAGCAGTGGTTGCCGACTTTGTCTGTGGCGCCAATGTCGATGGCCAACACCTGAAAGGCGTGAACTGGGGCCGCGATCTGCCTGACGCCGAGGTCGTAGACATTCGCACCGTCGTCGAGGGCGATCCCAGCCCGGACGGCAAGGGCTCACTTGAGATCAAACGCGGCATCGAGGTCGGCCACATTTTCCAGCTCGGCACCAAATACAGCGAGGCTCTCAAGGCCAGCGTGCTCGATGAAAACGGCAAAAGCGTAATCATGAGCATGGGCTGTTATGGCATCGGTGTCTCGCGCGTAGTTGCCGCCGCCATCGAACAGAACCATGATGAATACGGCATCATCTGGCCGGAGGCCCTTGCCCCTTTTCAAATTGCCCTGCTGCCCATGAATATGCATAAATCCGAACGAGTGCACGCAGCGGTTGATGCGCTATATGCCAAATTACAGGCTGCCGGTTTCGAGGTGCTACTGGATGATCGCAAGGAACGTCCGGGCGTAATGTTTGCCGATATGGAATTGATCGGCATCCCCCACCGCGTCGTCATCGGTGAAAAGGGACTGGACAAGGGGCTGCTGGAATATAAAGGCCGGAGAAATAGTGAAAAACAGGATGTGCCTGCCGATACTATTATTGAATTTCTGCGCAAACGGATTTCTTAACTCGGGAGTCACGGAGTAAATGATGGGTTTCGCTTTGCTCTACCCATCCTACAAGGTGGCATAGTAGGATGGGTAGAGCAAAGCGAAACCCATCAACCTTCATGTCCTCTGTGGTAAAAAAACGTTTATAACCAAATATGGCAATCCCAAACATACTCATCGGTCTGATATGTATTCTGTTATCAATCACACAGGCTAATGCTGCACCGGATGAAGAACTGCGTCTGTTATTGATAAACGCTATCAATGACAGCGACAGTTTTAGCGATCGCTTCGATGCCGAAGTCTGGCTGGTAGACATGTCGGCGCGCCTGGCGCCACGGGTAAGCGATGCCGAAAAACGCATTCCCATGCTCAAACAAATCCATTACGAAGCTACCCGTGCCGGACTTTTCCCCGAGCTGGTTCTGGCTGTGATCGATGTCGAAAGCAACTTCAACCGTTACGCCATTTCCCGCGCCGGGGCAATGGGACTGATGCAGATCATGCCTTTCTGGCTGGATGAAATCGGCAAGCCCGGCGACAATCTGTTTGATTTAAAAACCAACCTGCGTCTGGGTTGCACTATTCTGCGCTACTATCTGGACAGGGAAAAAGGCGATCTGACTCGCGCACTGGCGCGCTATAACGGTAGCCTGGGCAGCTACCGTTACAGCAAAAAGGTATATCGCGTGCTGGACACCCATTGGCGCAGACGCTAGGCTTGAAGCTGATGGACACAAAATAATGGCCTCATGGACACTCGCTGCAGCTATAACAGTTTCATAAAGGATGTCGAAACCGCTATTGAGCATGACCAGCTCATCCTGCCCTCCGCCCCGGATACCGTGATTCGCGCCCGTCAGCTACTCGATGATCCCAACGCCACCACAGACCAGCTGGCCAGGCTGATCGCCACCGATACCGCACTTGCCGCACGTATTCTGAAAGTCGCCAATAGCGTGCTATACAAAACCCAGAATGGCATCGACAACCTGCAGCAGGCCATCGCCCGCCTCGGCCAGAAACTGATACAGACACTTATTACCAGTCACGCCATGATGCAGCTGTTCGCACAAAATAACAGCCCTGCCAGCAATCCTGTGACCCGGCTGCTCGAAGATGTACAGATCCGCAGTATTGATGTCGCCCGGTTGAGTTACGCCATTGCCCGGCATAGTCGGCAGTTATCCGCCGATGACGCTCTGCTGGCCGGACTGGTGCATGACATCGGCTACCTGCCACTGTTACAGGTGCTGGGAAAATCAGACAATCTGGATAAAAAAGACCGAGGTATTGCGACCTTCCTCAACACCTGCCATTCCGGACTGGGTGGCAAGATCCTGCGTAAATGGAAATTTCCGAATACTTTTATTGAAGTTGCTGAGGAACATGAAAACATTACCCGCAAGGGCAGCGGCAGCGCCGATCTGGTCGATGTTATTATTGTCGCCAACCTGCTTATACAGGAAAAAAACAGTCCACAGGAAAACATGCCCTCGATCAGGGCTGCGGTTTCCGCCTTTGTCCGGCTTGGTTTAAATATAGACTGTTGTGCTGCTGACTTTGATGAACACGTTGAAACCGCCAGCCAATTGCTACCGCTTTGAATTCCCAGGGTCTGTTCCAAAAGGGTGTCCAGATATTATAAAGTAGGATGTGCTGAGTAAAACGAAGCGCATCATTTCAGGCTAAATAAGCGTTCCAAATACCAGAACACTTGTGAATTTCCACGTTCGTGGTGAGCTTGTCGAACCATGAGCGTGGAAATGCGGTGAATAGAGTGCTTAATCTATTTGTCCTTCGACAAGCTCAGGACGAACGGCT